>JAQSVY010000238.1 GCA_029266935.1 Burkholderiales bacterium | reverse complement strand
GCGGCGCAGCCGATGGCGGAGTCGGCGCTCTTTTCCGGGCGGCCCGAGGAGACGAGCATGGCTTACGCGATCGCCAAGGTCGCGGGCACGCAGCTTTGCCTGGCCTACAACCAGCAGCACGGGGGCAAGCGGTTCGTCCCCCTGATCCCGAACAGCGTCTATGGGCCGCATGACAACTTCGACCCCGCGAGCGGCCATGTGCTGGCGGCATTGATAGCGCGATTTCATGCCGCCAAGGCGAAAGACGCCGGCAGTGTCACCCTGTGGGGCAGCGGCAAGCCGCGCCGCGAGTTCCTGTATGCCGACGATCTCGCCGAGGCGTGCTGGCTGCTGCTGCAGGCCGACTTGTCGTCGGTCGAGCTGCCCCTCAACATCGGGCCGGGCACGGACACTTCCGTGCGCGAGCTCGCCTCGGCCATCGCCGACACCGTCGGCTATGCCGGCAGGGTCGAGTGGGACGCCTCGATGCCAGACGGCGCACCGCGCAAGCTCCTCGACAGCAGTCGGATGAAGAGGCTGGGGTGGCAGGCGCAGGTCCCCCTGGCAGAGGGGGTACGAAGGACTTACGACTGGTACCGTGCTCATGCGTAACTACGAGGGCAAGGGAATTCAAGGCCTCGGCGCACACGACCAGGCGTTCTGCGTGGAGCTCTTCCGCCGCATGCTGCGCATCCGCCGCGTCGAGGAGGAGATCGAGCGGCGATACCACCAGGACCAGATGAAGACGCCGATCCACCTCGTGATCGGCCAGGAGGCGACGGCGGTGGGCTGCTGCGCCGCGCTGCGGCCCACGGACCTCGCCTATTCGAGCCACCGCACCCACGGCGTCTACCTCGCCAAGGGCGGCGACCTGCGCGCCATGCTCTCGGAGATGCATTGCCGGGCCAACGGCTGCGCGGGCTCGCGCGGCGGCTCGATGCACCTCATCGATTTCGACGTCGGCATGGCGGGCACCTCGGCGATCGTCGCCGGCTCGGTGCCGCTCGCCACTGGCGCCGCGCTCGCGGCGAAGATGCAGCGTGCCGACCGTGTCATCGCGGTTTTCTTCGGCGAGGCGGCGACCGAGGAGGGCGTGGTCTCCGAATGCCTCAACTTCGCCGCGCTGAAGAAGCTGCCGATCGTGTTTTTCTGCGAGAACAACTTCTATTCCGTGCAGTCGCCGATGGCGCCGCGCCAGGCGCCGCGCGAGCTCGATCGCTGGGCCGCCGCGCATGCGCTGCCCTCGCAGCGCGTCGACGGCATGAACGTGCTCGACGTCTTCGACGCGGCGAAGGCGGCGGTGGCGCGGGCGAGGAAAGGCGGGGGGCCGAGCTTCATCGAGGCGCGCGTGTACCGCTACCGCGCGCACGGCGGCGCCGGCGACGACAGCAAGACCGGCTACCGGCCGATCGCCGAGCGCGAGGCGTGGGAGAAGCTCGACCCGGTTGAATGCTTCTACAAGGTCATCGCTAAGACCGGCCTGATTTCGGATCCGGCTCGCAAGACGATGGAGCAGGAGATTCAAGAGGAAATGCAGGAAGCGTTCGAGCATGCCCTTGCGAGCGCCGACCCCACCGAAGCCGACCTCTACAGGCACGTCTATGCCGTGGGATGAAGGCCTCGTCAATTCGCTCGTCTACGATGCGCCCAGCCCGGCCGAGGGCCGGGTGCTGCCGTATCCGAAGGCGATCAACGAGGCGCTCGACATCGCGCTCGGCCGCGACGAGCGCGTCTTCGTGCTGGGGCAGGGCGTCGACGACCCGAGCGCAATGTTCGGCTGCACGCGCGGCCTGAAGGAGAAGTACGGCGCCGAGCGCGTCTTCGACACTCCGGTCGCCGAAGAAAGCATGATGGGCGTGAGCACCGGGGCGGCGATGAACGGCATGCGGCCGGTGTTCATGCACAACCGCCCCGACTTCATCCTGCTCGCCTTCAACCAGCTGGTGAACCATGCCTCCAAGATGCACTACATGGACAACGGCAAGAGCACCGTGCCGATGGTGGTCTGGGCGGCGATCGGCCGCGGCTGGGGCTCGGGCGCGCAGCATTCGCAGGCGATCCAGGGACTGCTGCTCGGCGTGCCGGGCCTGAAGATCGTGATGCCCAGCACGCCGCACGACGCGAAGGGCCTGCTCCTTTCGGCGATCGCCGACGACAACCCGGTGCTGGTCTTCGAGCACCGCTGGCTGATGAAGAAGGACGGCGTGGTGCCCGAGGCGCACTACGCGGTGCCGCTCGGCAAAGGGATCTACCGCCGGCGCGGGACGCACCTCACCATCGCCGGGGCGTCGCACGCCATCGAGCTCGCCCAGCAGGCGGCGAACAAGCTCGCCCCCGAGGGCATCGACTGCGAGGTGATCGACCTGCGCACCGTCAAGCCGCTCGACCAGGCGATCCTCGAGGAGTCGCTCGCCAGGACCGGCCGCCTTCTCGTCGTGGATACCTCCTGGATGATGGGCGGCGTGTGCGCGGAGATCGGCTGCCTCGCCGCCGAGAAGTGGTTCCACCTGCTCAAGGGCCCGGTGCGCAGGATCGGGCTGCCCGACGTGCCTTCGCCCGCCGGCTATGCGCTGGAGCAGTTCTACTACCCGAACGTCGAGCGCATCGGCGCGGTGATCCGCGAGATGTGCCGCTGATGTTCTACGACCTCGCGAGCAGCTCCTGGGGAACCGAGGAGATCGACGCGATGCAGCGCGTCATCTCGAGCGGCATATTCACCATGGGCGAGAACGTGCGCCGCTTCGAGGAGGACTTCGCGCGCAAGTTCGGCACGCAGCACGCGCTCATGGTGAGCTCCGGATCGGCCGCGAACCTGGTCGGCGTCGCCGCGCTCTTCTATGCCGGCAAGCGCCCGCTCGCGCGCGGCGACGAGGTGATCGTGCCGGCGATCTCGTGGTCCACCACCTACTACCCGCTGCAGCAGTACGGCCTGAAGCTCAGGTTCGTCGATGTCGAGCTCGACACGCTCAACATCGACGTCTCGAAGCTCGAGCAGGCGCTCACGCCACGCACCCGCATGGTGGTGGCGGTCAGCATCCTCGGCAATCCGTGCGCCCTCGACGTGCTGCGCGCGTTCTGCGACCAGCATCGCCTGATCCTCTTCGAGGACAACTGCGAGTCGATGGGCGCGAGCCTCAACGGCAAGCCGTGCGGCACCTTCGGCGACCTCGGCACCTTCAGCTCCTTCTTCTCGCACCACATCTCGACCATGGAAGGCGGGGTGCTGGTGACCGACAATACCGAGCTCTACCATGTCGCGAAGAGCCTGCGAGCGCATGGGTGGACGCGCGATCTGCCTTCCGACAGCAAGATCTTCGACAAGAAAAGCGACGACTTTTACGAAGCCTATCGCTTCATCCTGCCCGGCTACAACGCGCGGCCGCTCGAGCTCTCGGGCGCGATCGGCGTCGAGCAGCTGAAGAAGCTCGACCGCATGGTCGAGATGCGCCGCAGGAACGCGGAGCTCTTCGTCGGCCTGATGCGAGGGGAC
>JAQSVY010000237.1 GCA_029266935.1 Burkholderiales bacterium | reverse complement strand
TCTGGTGCCCACGAGCAGACTCGAACTGCTACGGCTGTTTAGGCCACTAGCCCCTCAAGCTAGCGTGTCTACCAATTTCACCACGTGGGCGTAAACCGTTGGATTATCCCCCAAAAAATTACTGCGGCACGGCCTTGTCCGTCGAGCCATCGGCGGGCGGCGCGGCAGGCTTGTCCGGCGCAGCGGCCGGCTTCTGCGCCGGCGCGGGAGCGGCCTTCTGCTGCTGGCGCACCGCGTCCATCACGCCGCCGCCGTCCGGCGTGCGATGCGTTGCGAGGTACGCAAGCGTCAGGCTGAGCGCGAAGAAGATCGTCGCGAGCACTGCGGTCGCGCGCGAGAGGAAATTCGCCGAGCCGGTGGCGCCGAAAAGGCTCCCCGAGGCGCCGCCGCCGAAGCCGGAGCCCATGTCGGCACCCTTGCCATGCTGGAGCAGCACCAGCCCGATGATCGCCAGCGCGATCACCACGTGCACCACGATGAAAACGTTCGTCCATATGCTCATGTCGTGACCCTTATCGACCCCGCTGCGCGCAGGATCGCCAGAAACTCTTCCGCGGCGAGCGACGCGCCACCGATCAGCCCGCCGTCGATGTCGGGCATGGCGAGAAGCCCTGCCGCATTCGCCGCCTTCATGCTGCCGCCGTACAGGATGCAGGTCTCAGAAGGCACTTTCGTTCTGAGAAATGCGTGTACGGCCTGTGCCTGCTCGGGCGTGGCGTTGCGTCCGGTGCCGATCGCCCAGACCGGCTCGTACGCGAGAACTGCATCTCCAAATGAAGAACTGCTTAAAACTGCATCCAGCTGCCTGCCCACGACCTGTTCCGTCCTGCCCGCCTCGCGCTCCGCGAGCGTCTCGCCGACGCACAGGATCGGCGTGAGGCCCCCCTTGCGCGCCGCGGCGAACTTCGCCGCGACCTGCCCGTCGCTCTCGCCGAAAAGCTGGCGCCGCTCCGAATGCCCGACGATCACGTACTTGCAGCCGAAATCCGCCAGCATCGCGGCGGACACCTCGCCGGTATAAGCGCCTTGCGCGTGCTCGCTGACGTTTTGAGCGCCCCATGCGACAGCGGTTCCCCGCAAGCGCTCGCCGACCTGCGCCAGGTACGGAAAGGGCACGCATACCGCACATTCCGCGCTCGCATCGCCGCCCTGCCCGCGCAGGATGGCGTCGAGCAACGCCGCGTTGGCCGCGCGGTTGCCGTGCATCTTCCAGTTTCCAGCGACCAACCGGGTGCGCGTCATCGCCCAAGACCCAACAAACCATTGAATTTTACCGTAAGTTCATCGCGGCCGCGGCTTCCTTCGCCAGGCGCGCAGAGACGGAATCCATGACGCCGACGAGGCGACGCGCCGCCGCGTCGCGCAGCGGCTTGAGCAGCGTCGGCACGCGCACCGAGCGGCTGAGCGCGAGCGTTTCCTCGCCGTAGAGCACGAGCAGCTCCCGCAGCAGCGCCTCGAGCTGCGCGTCCGGGAAGGCAACGCGCAGCGCCTCGCGCGCATCCTGCCCCGGCGCCCACGCTCCGAGCACGCGCTGCGCGGCGGCGAACAGGCGCTCGATGCGCCGCCGGCGCACCGGCTCGATTTCTTCGTAGCGCACGACGACGCGGACCGGGAAATGCGCCACTCGCTCGAGAAAGTCGCGATCAATGCTTTTGGTTCTCTCGACAAGGACATCGAGGCCCGCTGCGTCCGGCGCGGCCGCGGCGCGGATAACCATCGTGTCCTTGCGGACTTCCTTCGCGAGGTTGACGGCCAGCACGTGCTCGAGGCGCGTCGGCATGAGCTGCAGCGGCAGCGCCTCGCGCAGCGCGGCGACGGTGCGGCGGCTGAACTCGGCGAGTAGCCGGCGGTTCAGTGCTGCGAGTGCCCTCGCCCGGTTCAGGCCGGCGAGGGCTTGACGGCGCGGTGGAATCCGAGCATGCCCGAGAACACGGTCTTCGCCGTCACGTCGCGGAAGCCGACGTCCTCCAGCATGTCGCTCAGCTCCTGCGGCGTGTAGAACATCTGCAAGGCCTGGATGAAATACTTCTTGCAGTTCAGTGCCGCCGGCCCGCTGCGGAACAGGAAGCCCGTAAACCACAAGCAGAAACGCAGGTAGGTGTAGTAGAGCCGCTCCACGATGCGATTGCCGGGCCGCAGCATGTCGCAGTGGTAGAAGCGCCCGCCGGGCTTGAGCACGCGGCGGATCTCCGATGCGACGCGCCGGATGCGCAGGTGCCGCGAGGCGAACTGCAGCGTGACCACGTCGAAGGTGTTGTCCGGATAGGGGAGCGTGTGCACATCGTCGATGACGCTGCGGATGCGCATGCCCAGCGCCTCGGCATTGCGCCGGCCGACCTCCTGCATGGCGGCGCTGCGGTCGATGGCGTGCACCTCGAGCGTGGGCTCGCGCCTGAGCAGGGCGATGCCGATCGCATTGGTGCCGGCGCAGACGTCGAGCACACGCTCGCCGGGCCCGATGTCCACCGTGTTCATGAACTGCCGCAGGAACCAGCCCCACAGCCCCAGGCTGGCGATGTAGTTCGCCCGGTCGTAATACGGCGCGACGTCGGCGAAGACGTCGTTCAGCTCCTGGGTCCAGACGGCGTTGAAGCGCTCTTCCCGGGCGATTTCGCGCGTGGCGACCGGCGGCGGATTCATACGGGCCTCCTCCCTCAGATCCGCAGCAAGTAAAGCACTGCCGCCCCGGTCCCGGCAAGGGCCCAAGCGTAGACGATCGCCGCGACCGCGGCGTCGGCCCGCACGCCGAGGTCGTAGCAGGTGATGCGCAGGCGGTGCGCCGCGCTCCACAGCGAGAGCCCGATCACGACGACGAGCGCCGCCTTTCCGAGCCAGTGGGCGGCGAAGGCGTGCAGCCGCTCGTAGGAAAGCGCCTCCGGCACCTGCCCCAGGCCGGCGAGCAGCGTCAGCACGATGAGGGCCGGCGTCAGGAAGGCGGTCAGCGTACCGCCGGCGGCAAAGGGCCCCCAGACGATGGGCTTGTTCGATTTCGCCATCTCAGAAGACGCCTGCCATCCAGAATAGCGCGACGGACAGCGCAACCCAGCCGGCGTAGTGCGCGCCCGCGATCACGCCATCGGGCAGGAATTCCTCGCCGAGCTGCACGGGAAGCGCCTTCGGCGTCAGGTTGAACCAGGTCACCGAGTGATAGAGCGAGAACGCCAGCGCCACGACATGGAAGGCGATGCTCGCCGGCGACTGCAGTGCCTGCAGGAAGCCCTGCCAGGCGGCCGGACCCTGCGAGAGCCGCATCAACCCCACGACCATCACCAGCGCGTAGCCGCCGATGAACAGGCAGCTGAATTCGCGCACCAGGTAACGCACGTAGCGCGGATGGCGGAAGATCCATTCCGAGCTGATCTCGCGCACGTAGGGCTTGCGGCTCATTTCTTCAGCCACGGCATCAGGTGCTCCTGGTACCAGTCCACGGTGCTGCGGATCTTGACCTGCTGGATCGCGCCCGCCGGGTCGACATG
>JAQSVY010000236.1 GCA_029266935.1 Burkholderiales bacterium | reverse complement strand
CACCGGCATCGTGGTGAGCACGGTGACGATCCAGAACGCGCAGCCGCCCGAGCAGGTGCAGGCCGCCTTCGACGACGCGGTGAAGGCCGGCCAGGACCGCGAGCGGCAGAAGAACGAGGGCCAGGCCTACGCGAACGACGTGATTCCGCGCGCGCGCGGCGCGGCCTCGCGCCTGGCCGAGGAGGCGCAGGGCTACCGCCAGCGCGTGATCGCCAACGCCGAGGGCGACGCCTCGCGCTTCCGCCAGGTGCTGACCGAGTACGCCAAGGCGCCGGCGGTGACGCGCGAGCGCATCTACCTCGAGACGATGCAGCAGGTGCTCGCCTCGACCAGCAAGATCATGATGGACTACCGCGGCCAGGGGAACCTGCTCTACCTGCCGCTCGACCGGATCATGCAGCAGGCAGGCGCGGCGTCGCCCACCGACGCCCAGGCCTCGCAGCAGCCCGGCGAGCCGACGCCCGACCTGGGGCCGCGCTCGCGCGAGTCGCTGCGTGGCCGCGAAAGGGGAGAGCGCTAGATGATGAAGGCCGTGGGTCCCGTCGTCGCCGTTCTCATCGTCGTCATCCTGCTCATCTCGGGGACGCTGTTCACCGTCGATCAGCGCCAGAACGCGATCGTGTTCCAGCTCGGCCAGGTGAAGGAGGTGATCACCAAGCCCGGCCTGAACTTCAAGATCCCGCTGGTGCAGAACGTGCGCCTGTTCGACATGCGCATCCTCACCTACGACGACGCCGAGCCGCTGCGCTTCCTCACGCAGGGCAACCGGCCGGTGCTGGTCGACTCCTTCGTCAAGTGGCGCATCGTCGACGTGCAGCAGTACTACGTGAGCGTGCGGGGCGAGGAGTTCGAGGCGGCGCGGCGCATCCGCCAGACCGTGTCGGGCACGCTGCGCGAGCAGTTCGGCGTGCGCACCCTGCACGAGGTGGTCTCCGGGCAGCGCGACGCCCTCATGAGCGACGTGCAAAAGCTGGTCGACCAGGACCTGAAGCGGATCGGCGTCGAGATCATCGATGTGCGCCTGAAGCGCGTCGACCTGCCCCAGGAAGTGAGCGAGTCGGTGTGAAGCGCGTCGACCTGCCCCAGGAAGTGAGCGAGTCGGTGTACGGGCGGATGCAGGCCGAGAGGAAGCGCATCGCCAACGAGCTGCGCGCCACCGGCGGGGCGGAAGCCGAGAAGATCCGCGCCGACGCCGACCGCCAGCGCGAGATCATTCTCGCCGAGGCCTACCGCGACGCGCAGCGCTTCCGCGGCGAGGGCGACGCCAAGGCGGCCGGCATCTATGCCGCGGCCTTCTCCCAGAACCCGGAGTTCTACTCCTTCTACCGCAGCATGGAGGCGTACCGCTCGACCTTCCGGGGCCGCAACGATCTGATGCTGCTCGAGCCTAACTCCGACTTCCTGCGCTACTTCAGGGACTCCCTGGGACGACAGCCGGCGACGAGAAAATGAGCGATGGGCACGACGCTTCTGATGGCGCTCGCGCTCATGCTGATCCTCGAGGGCGTGTTGCCCTTCCTCGCGCCTAACCTCTGGCGCGACACCTTCCGCCGCATCACGCAGATGAGCGACGGCCAGATCCGCTTCGTCGGCCTGTCGTCGATGATCGTCGGGCTGCTGCTGCTGCTCTGGGCGCGGGCGTAGGCGCGCTCGCCATCCCCATGAAGTGGCTGCTGCCGGAGTTCATCGAGGACATCCTGCCGGCCGAGGCGATGCGCATCGAGACGCTTCGCCGCCGGATTCTGGATTTGTTCTTCAGGAAGAATTATCAGTTGGTGATGCCGCCGCTGCTCGAGTACATGGACTCGCTGCTCACGGGCACCGGCCACGACCTCGAGCTTCGCACCTTCAAGGTGGTCGACCAGCTCTCCGGCCGCATGATGGGCCTGCGCGCCGACATCACCCCGCAGGTGGCGCGCATCGACGCGCACCTGCTCAACCGCAAGGGCGTGGCGCGGCTGTGCTATTGCGGCAGCGTGCTGCACACGCGCCCGGCGAGCCCGGGCGCGACGCGCGAGCCGCTGCAGATCGGCGCCGAGCTCTACGGCGAGGCCGGGGCGAAGGCGGACCTCGAGATCCTGCGCCTGTTGTGCGACGCGCTGAAAGCCGGGGGTGCGAAGCGCCCGCGCGTGGACATCGGCCACGTCGCCGTGTTCCGCGCCATCGTGAACGACGCGCGCGTGCGCCCCGAGCTCGAGGCGGACCTCTTCGAGGCGCTGCAGAAGAAGGACATCCCGGCGATCCGCGGCCTGACCAAGAAGCTGCCGCCGAAGACGCGCGATGCCCTGAGCCTGCTTCCCGAGCTGTACGGTGGACCGGAAGTTCTTCCGCTCGCCGCCCGCAAGCTGCCAAGAATAGATTCCCTTGAAAAGTCGCTAGGGACGCTGCGCGCGCTGGCTCGCGCCTGCCCGATCCCGGCAAGCTTCGACCTCGCGGAGCTGCGCGGCTACCACTACCATTCGGGCGTGGTGTTCGATGCCTATTGCGAGGGCGTGAGCGGGCCAGTGGCGCGTGGCGGCCGCTACGACGAGGTCGGCAAGGCCTTCGGCCGCGCGCGGCCGGCGACGGGCTTTTCGATCGACCTCAGGAGCCTCGCACCCAGTGGGGCGACGAGGGCAAGGGCAAGATCGTCGACTGGCTCACCGACCGGGCGCAGGGCGTGGTGCGCTTCCAGGGCGGGCACAACGCCGGGCATACGCTGGTAATCGGCGGCAAGAAGACGGTGCTGCACCTCATCCCCTCGGGCATCCTGCGTGAGCGCGTCGACTGCTTCATCGGCAACGGCGTGGTGGTGTCGCCGCAGGCGCTGGTCGCGGAGATGGACGAGCTCGAAGCGGCCGGCGCGCGCGGCGTGGTGGCGCGCCTGTCGGTCTCCGAGGCCTGCCCGCTGATCCTCGCGTATCACAGCGCGCTCGATCTTGCGCGCGAGGCGGCCAAGGGCGAGAAGAAGATCGGCACCACCGGACGCGGCATCGGCCCGGCGTACGAGGATAAGGTGGCGCGCCGCGCCATCCGGCTGCAGGACCTCTTCGACCCGAAGCGCTTCGCCGAGAAGCTGCGCGAGCTCCTGGACTTCCACAATTTCGTGCTCGAGAAGTTCTACAAGCAATCTCCAATTGACTATCAGAAGACCCTCGATGAAACCCTGGCGATCGCGCCGCGCCTTGCGCCGCTCATCGCGGACGTGCCGCGCGCGCTCTACCACGCGAACCGCGCCGGCAAGAACCTGCTGTTCGAGGGCGCGCAGGGATCGCTGCTGGACATCGACCACGGCACCTATCCCTTCGTCACCTCCTCGAACTGCGTCGCCGGCGCCGCCGCCGCGGGGGCGGGCATCGGCCCGATGCACCTGCACTACGTGCTCGGGATCACGAAGGCCTACAGCACGCGCGTCGGGGAGGGGCCGTTTCCCACCGAGCTGTCCGACGCCACCGGCGAGCGCCTGCGCCAGCGCGGGCAGGAGTTCGGCGCTACCACCGGCCGGCCGCGCCGCACCGGCTGGTTCGACGCGGCCGCGCTCAAGCGCTCGATCCAGTTGAACGGGGTCTCGGGCCTTTGCATCACCAAGCTCGACGTGCTCGACGGCGTGGAGGCGGTGAAGATTTGCGTCGGCTACAAGCTCGAAGGCAGCTTCTCGGAAATCCTGCCGGTCGGCGCCGAGGAGCTCGAGCGCTGCCACCCGGTGTACGAGCAGCTGCCGGGCTGGATGGAAAGCACGGTGGGCATCCGCGCGCACGCCAAGCTGCCGGCCGCAGCGCGCGCCTACCTCAAGCGCATCGAGGAGCTCGCCGGCGTGCCGGTCGACCTCATCTCCACCGGCCCGGACCGGGAGGAGACCATCGTGCGGCGCCACCCCTTCGACCCGTCTTGACGCTGCGCGCCGCCACCAGCGCCTTCCTCGCGCACGGCTACCGCTCGAGCGTCGACCAGATCGCGCGGCGCGCCGGGGTGGCGAAGCAGACCGTCTACCATCACTTCCCGAGCAAGGATCTGCTCTTCAAGGACGTGGCGCGCGAGCTCGCGCGCCGGGTGCTGATCGAGCTGGAGGACGCGCCGCGCGACCTGCGCGACGCGCTCATCGCCTTCGGCGAGGCCTACCGCGCGCGCGCGCTGGGCACGCAAGGCATCGCCACCTTCCGCACGCTGGTGCCGGAGATCCCGCGTTTTCGCGCGCTGGCGCGCGCCATGTACGCGGCGAGCGCCGGCGAGATGGTGCGGCGCCTGGCACAGGTGATCGGCCGCGCCATGGACGAGGGGCGGCTGCGGCGCGAGGACCCGCGCTTCGCCGCCGAGCTCCTGCTCGGCATGCTGGTCGGGCACGACCGCATCAAGCGCCTGTTCGGCGTCGCGCTCGCCGAGGAAGGCGAGCCGGGCCGCACGGCGCGCATCGTCGAGTGCTTTCTGAGGGCATTCCAGAAATGACCCGCATCCTGCTCGCAGTGATGGTGATCGCCCTTGCGGCGTGCGGCCAGGGCGATGCACAGGACAAGAAGGGATCCGACGCCAAGGGCGGCCCGCCCGCGGCGGTCACCGTGGGGGCGATCGAGGTTGCGCCGCAGCCAGTGCCGGTAAGCTTCGAGGCGGTCGGGCGCACCGAGGGCTCGCGCGAGGTGCAGGTGCGCGCGCGCGTGGCCGGCATCATCGAAAAGCAGCTCTACAACGAAGGTGACCCGGTGAAGGCGGGTGCGCCGCTTTTCCGCATCGAGCGCGCGCCCTTCGAGATCGAGCTGCAGCAGGCGCGCGCCTCCCTCGCGCAGGAGCGCGCGCGCAATGAGCTCGCCGCGCAGGAGCTCCAGCGCCTGCAGGGCCTCGCCGACCGCCGCGCCATCAGCCGCAAGGAGGCCGACCAGGCCGCCTCGACCGCGCGCCAGAGCACGGCCGCGGTGCAGATGGCGCAGGCGCGACTGCGCCAGGCGCAGCTCAACCTTTCTTATACAAACGTCGATGCGCCGATCGGCGGCGTCACCGGGCGCGCGCTGCAGTCGGTGGGCACGCTGGTGCAGCCGAGCAACGACTCGGCGCTGCTCACCACCATCACCCAGGCCGACCCGATCTGGGTGCGCTTCTCCCTCTCGGAGGCCGAGTATTCAAGATTAAGAAACTCGGGGGAAAAAGATATCCAGGTCGGCGTCGAGCTGGCCGACGGCAAGGCCTACCCGGCCAAGGGCCAGGTCAACTTCGCGGGCTCCACGGTGGACGCCGCCACCGGCACGGTGCAGATGCGCGCCGAGCTGCCGAACCCGGGGCACCAGCTCCTCGCCGGGCAGTACGTGCGCGTGCGCGTAGTGGCCGGCACCCAGCAAGCGATCGTCGTGCCGCAGACCGCGGTGCTGCAGAACGATACCGGGCGCTTCGTCTGGGTGGCGGGCGGCGACGGCAAGGCGCTGCCGCGCAACATCCGTGCCGGCCAGTGGCTCGGCGACAACTGGGTGGTGCTCGAGGGCCTGAAGGCGGGCGACGTCGTGATCGTCGACAACCTTGCGCGGCTGCGGCCGGGCACGCCGGTACAGGTGAAGAAGGCGGGATAGCGTGTCGCGCTTCTTCATCCACCGGCCGGTCTTCGCCGGGGTCATCGCCATCGTCATCGTGCTGGCGGGGCTGGTCGCGGCGCAGCTGCTGCCGGTCGCGCAGTACCCCGAGATCGCGCCGCCCACAGTGCTCATCACCACCAACTACCCCGGCGCGAGCGCCGAGACCGTCTCGCGCACTGTCGCGGCGCCGATCGAGGAGCAGCTCTCGGGCGTGGAGAAGCTCTCGTACTTCAGCTCCACCTCGTCGTCGACCGGCTCGCTCACCATCACCGCCACCTTCGAGCCCGGCACAAACGTCGACCAGTCGGTGTTCAACGTGAACAACCGCGTGCAGATCGCGCTGCCGCGCCTGCCCGACGAGGTGCGCCGCAACGGCGTCATCGTGCAGAAGCGCTCCTTCGACATCCTGCTCGCCGTGACGCTGATCTCGCCCGGCAACCTGCGCGACACGCTGTTCCTCTCCAACTACGCCTCGATCAACCTGCTCGACGAGCTCAAGCGCCTGCCCGGGGTGGCCGACGTCACCATCTTCGGCGCGCGCGACTACTCGATGCGCGTGTGGATCAATCCCGAGAAGATGGCGCGTCTCAACGTGACGACGGCGGAGGTGGCCGCGGCGCTGCGTGCGCAGAACGCGCAGTACGCCGCCGGGCGCATCGGCAACGAGCCGGCACCGCCCGGGCAGAGCATCGTCTACACCGTCACGGCGAGCGGCCGCCTGGTCGAGCCCGAGCAGTTCGGCGAGATCATCGTGCGGGCAGCCGGATTGAATGTTGGAATTTTGAAGTTGAAAGACATCGCGAGAGTCGAGCTCGGCGCCCTGAACTACGACGCCTCCAACACCCTCGACGGCCAGCCGACCATCGGCATGGGGGTGTACCTGCAGCCGGGCGCCAACGCGCTCGACGTTGCCGATCTGGTCAGAAGCAAGATGAAGGAACTGCGGCCGTCTTTCCCCGCGGGCGTCGACTACGCGATCCCCTTCGACACCACCCGCTTCGTCAACGCCTCCATCAAGGAGGTGACGACGACGATGTTTGAGGCGGCGGCCCTGGTGCTCGCGGTGGTGTTCCTGTTCCTGCAGAGCTGGCGGGCGACGCTCATCCCGATGATCGCGGTGCCGGTGTCGCTGATCGGCGCCTTCGCCGGCCTATGGCTCACCGGCTTCTCGATCAACACCCTGACGCTCTTCGCGCTGGTGCTCGCCATCGGCATCGTCGTCGACGACGCCATCGTGGTGCTGGAGAACGTCGAGCGGCTGATGCGCGAGGACAAGATGCAGCCGTTCGAGGCCGCGCTCGAGGCGATGAGCGAGGTGTCGCGCGCGGTGGTGGCGATCGTGCTGGTGCTATGCGCGGTGTTCATCCCGGTCGCCTTCCTCGGCGGCATCGCCGGTGCGCTCTACCGGCAGTTCGCGGTCACGCTCAGCATCGCGGTAGTGATCTCAGGCTTCATGGCACTCACGCTCACGCCGGCGCTGTGCGCGCTGCTGATGAAGCCCGGGCAGCACGAGTCGCGCCTGTTCCGCCCGTTCAACGTCGGCTTCGCCTGGACCACGCGCCGCTTCCTGGATGGCGTAGAGCTCTTGCTGAAACACAGAATCCTGTCCCTGCTCGCCTTCGCCGTCATTGTTGCTGCTTGCGTGTTCCTGTTCCTGCGCGTGCCCTCGAGCTTCGTGCCCACCGAGGACCAGGGCTACATCTTCGCCTCGAGCGCACGCGCAAGATGTCGGCGGCGCTGAGCGAGATCGCGCAGGCCGAGCCCGGCGTGCGCAACGTGTTCGCCATCAACGGCTTCGACCTGCTCGGCGGCGGCAACAAGACCAATACCGCGACCATGTTCATCCCCCTCAAGGACTGGGCCGAGCGGCCCGAGGCGCCGGCGCCGGCGGTTGCGCGCCAGATCCTCGTCAAGGGCTCGGCGCTGCGCGAAGGCACGGTGCTCGCGTTCAATCCGGCGGCGATCCGCGGCCTGGGCACCGCGGGCGGCTTCGAGCTGTACCTGCAGGGGCGCGCGAGCGCCGACCCGCAGCGCCTCTACCAGGTGACGCAGGGCTTTCTCGAGGCGCTGCGCAAGCACCCGCAGCTCACCGGCATCAACTCGTTCTTCCGTCCCACGGTACCGCAGTTGCGCGTCGAGGTCGACCGGGAGAAGGCTCTTTCGCTGGGAGTCCCGGTGCAGGACGTGTTCGAGGCGCTGCAGAGCACCATGGGCTCGCTGTACGTGAACGACTTCAACAAGTTCGGCCGCACCTACCGCGTGCAGATG
>JAQSVY010000235.1 GCA_029266935.1 Burkholderiales bacterium | reverse complement strand
CAAGCCGATGGACCGCCTGGTGTGCGGCGACGTCGGCTTCGGCAAGACCGAGGTGGCGCTGCGCGCCGCCTTCGTCGCCATCGCCGACCGCAAGCAGGTCGCGGTGCTCTGCCCCACCACGCTGCTCGCCGAGCAGCACCTGCAGACCTTCAGCGACCGCTTCGCCGACTGGCCGGTCAGGATTGCCGAGCTATCGCGGTTCAGAAGCGGGAAGGAAAGCCAGGAAATATTGAGAGACCTTTCTAGCGGAGACGTGGATATCGTCGTCGGCACGCACAAGCTGCTGGGCAAGCAGGCGCAGTTCAAGCGCCTGGGCCTGGTCATCATCGACGAGGAACACCGCTTCGGCGTGCGCCAGAAGGAGGCGCTGAAGCGCCTGCGCGCCGAAGTGGACGTGCTCACCCTCACCGCGACGCCGATCCCGCGCACGCTGGCGATGTCGCTGGAAGGGATACGCGATTTTTCGGTGATCGCCACCGCGCCGGAGCGGCGCCTCGCCATCAAGACCTTCGTCGCCCCCTGGTCCGAGGGCCTCATCCGCGAGGCGGTGATGCGGGAGCTCAAGCGCGGCGGCCAGGCCTACTTCCTGCACAACGAGGTGGAGTCGATCGAGAGGATGGGAGAAAAGCTGCGGCGCCTCCTTCCGGAGGCGCGGCTCGCGATCGCCCATGGCCAGCTGCGCGAGCGCGACCTCGAGCGCGTGATGCGCGACTTCACCGCGCAGCGCTACAACCTGCTGCTTTGCTCGACCATCATCGAGACCGGCATCGACATCCCGACCACCAACACCATCGTCATCAACCGCGCCGAGAAGTTCGGCCTCGCGCAGCTCCACCAGCTGCGCGGCCGCGTCGGCCGCTCGCACCACCAGGCCTATGCCTACCTGCTGGTGCCGAGCGAGGATTCCCTGCGCGGGCAGGCGAAGAAGCGGCTGGAGGCGATCCAGGCCATGGAAGAGCTCGGCTCGGGCTTCTACCTAGCGATGCACGATCTCGAGATCCGCGGCGCCGGCGAGATCCTGGGCGAGTCACAGTCGGGCGAGATGCAGGAAGTCGGCTTCTCGCTTTACGCGCGTATGCTGGACAGGGCGGTGCGCAAGCTGAGGGCCGGCAAGGCACCGGAGCTCGAGGGCGTCGAGGACGTCTCCACCGAGGTGAATCTCCACGTGCCCGCCCTGCTCCCGGCGACCTACTGCAGCGACGTGCACGAGCGGCTCTCGCTGTACAAGCGCCTGGCAGACGCGGACAGCCGCGAAACGCTGGACGAGCTGCGCGAGGCGCTGGTCGATCGCTTCGGCGAGCTGCCCGAGCCGGCGCGCGCGCTCCTCGAATGCCACCACGTGCGCATCGCCGCCCGCCCGCTCGGGATCTCGCGCGTCGACGCCACCCACGAGGCGGTGCAGCTCACCTTCGTGAAGAACCCGCCGCTCGACGGCACGAAGGTCATCGACTTCATCCGGCGCAAGGGCCGTGCCGCGCGTCTCGCCGGCCCCGAGCGCCTGCGCGTCGACGCCAAACTCCCCGCATGGCAGGAACGCGCCCAGGCGGTGAAGGACATCCTGCAGCAGCTGGCAGCTTGAATCTCGTCGTCCAAGGCCCGACGCTTACGGCGGCGCAGGCCGCGGAGCTCTGCCGCCTCGCCGGCAAGCCAGCGGAAAGGATTTCGGAGAAAGCGCTTCGGCTTCGAGGCGTCGACCGATCGTCATCCCTGGCGGCGTGGTGCGAGGAGCGACGGATCGACCACGCCTTCGTGCCCGAGCGGCGCTTCGCGGACCTGAAGCTCCTCGCCATGGACATGGACTCGACCCTCATCACCATCGAATGCATCGACGAGCTGGGAGCGCTGGCGGGAAAGCAGGCCGAAGTGGCGGCGGTCACGGCGCAGGCGATGCGCGGCGAGATCGACTACCCGGAGAGCCTGCGCCGCCGCGTGGCGGCGATCGCCGGCCTTCCGGAAACTTCCTTGCTGCAAGTCTATGAAGATCGGCTCGGGCTCACCCCCGGTGCCGAAGTGCTCCTCGCGAAATGCAGGGAACATGGCGTCCAGGTGCTGCTGGTGTCGGGCGGCTTCACCTTCTTCACCGAGCGCCTGAAGGCACGCCTCGGCATCGATCACACCATCTCGAACGTCCTGGAAGTCAAAGGCGGGAAGCTGTCGGGCGCGCTGATCGGCGAAATCGTCGACGCCGACGCCAAGGCCAGGAAGTTCCTCGAGGTGATGGGCAGCCTGAAGGCGAGGAAGGAAGAAACGGTCGCCATCGGCGACGGCGCCAACGACCTGAAAATGATGGCCGAGGCCGGCCTCTCGGTGGCCTTCCGCGCCAAGCCGGTGGTGCGTGCCCAGGCGGGCTGCGCGCTCAACTGGTGCGGCCTAGACGCGGTGGTCAACCTGTTCGACTAGCGGCAGGACCCGGTCGAGGATGTCGGCGATCAGCGAGCGGTAGGCGCGCCACTCGCGCGGACGCTCGTGCACCTGCTGCACCCCTGCTGCGAGGGCCTGCTTGTGCAGCGACTCGGGCAGGTTGACGCCCAGGCCCACGAGGGGAACGCCGCCGCTGACGAATGCCTGCAGGGTCCTGCCGTCGGCGGCGCCGAGCGCCTGCTTGCCCAGGATTGCGAGGGCCACCGGCGCGCCTCCCAGCAGGTCGCTCGCCTCGCGCAGGTCTTCCGCGTGCAGCACCATCACCTCCGGGCGCAGCGCCAGCGCGGCGCAGGCGAGGACGGTCTCCACCGGCGAGGTTTCCACGAGGATGACGGCGGCCTGGGACATGCGACGCAGCATAGAGAGCGCGCCGCCGCAGCGCTGTCAGGGACTGTCCGGTACCGGAGAAATTACCGGCGCGACTTCCCCGGCCGCGGCGTCTTCTCCTCTTCAGCTCCTCGATCGCGTCATTTGGCCGCGACCACCATGATCTCGACGAGCGCCCTGGGGTCGGCGAGCTTGGCTTCGACGCACGCCCGGGCGGGCAGGTTCTTCGGGTCCGCCCAGGCGCTCCACACCTCGTTCATCGGCGCGCGGTTGCGGATGTCGGTCACCCAGAGGGTCGCCGCGAGCACTTTCGACTTGCCCGAGCCGCACTTGGCGAGCAGGCGGTCGATCTCATCGAGGATCTGCCGGGTCTGCCCCTTCACGTCCTGGTCGAGGTTCTTCGCCACCAAGCCGGCTAGGTACACGGTTTCGCCGTGCACCACGGCGTTCGAGAGGATGGCGGTCGGGTCGTGCCGGGCAATGCTCATCGCTTGTCTCCTTTGTCGATCTTGCGGTCTTCGCGTTTCGCCTGCTGCATCGCCTCGGGCTCGAGCTCCTCGGCGCTGCGGTTCAGCCGGATGAACAGGCCCCACGCGGCGAGCAGCACGGCGGCGGCGAGGCCGATGCTCGCCACGTAGGGCAGCCGCGCGGGGTCCTCGTGCGCGAAGCGGAAGGTGAGGACCAGGGTCTCGATGGTCAGCGCCACCACCAGGACGACCATGAAGCGCGACAGGAAGCGGCGCACCC
>JAQSVY010000234.1 GCA_029266935.1 Burkholderiales bacterium | reverse complement strand
GCGTGAGCGTGCCGCCGAACATGGCGATGCGGATCTGCTCCACCGTCGGGTTGACGATGCCGTGCAGCGCGAGCTGCTGCGTGGCGAGCTGCAGCGCCTGCGCCACCTCGGCGTGCGTGAGTGCCGCGCCGCCCGCTCCGGGGACCTGTGCCTGCGGCAGTGCACCTGCGGCGACGAACTGCGTGCGGATCGCGGCGCGCTGCGCGCCCGGCGCCAGCACGCCGCCAAGCTGAGTGCGCCCGGTGGGGATGTCGACCGTGCCGCCGACCAGTGCGACGGCGAGCTGCTGTCCCGAGGGCTGAGCGACGCCGAGGGCGCCGAGCTGCTGGCGCGCGCGCTCTAGCGCACCGGCGGCGTCTGCGGCAGAGAGACGGCCTGGCGGCGAGAACGAAGTGACTTCCGCCATGCCATCGGCGAGCGGTGTCACCAGCGTCACTTCCGTGCCCTGGGTCAGGCCGACCAACAGGATCTGCAGATTCGCATCGGCCTGCGCCCACGCCTCGCAGGCGAACGCGGTGAGAGCGGCGACGACGCAGCGCAATATCCTGCCCATGGCTCTCTGGCCGAGGCAGGATTCATGCCCAGCTCAGTGTAGCGTTCAGCGCTCCTAGGCCGGGCGCCTCGGCTGTGACCGGCCGCTACGACGCGCTGTCGCTCGACTGTGACAGCGCGTCAGCGCCGGGCGAAGGGGAAGCCCCGGCGCCGGTACTGGATCATCAGCCAGCCCCCGACCATGCCGCCGAGGTGGGCGAAATGTGCCACGCCCTGTGCCGTGCCAGTGACGCCGAGGAAGAGCTCCAACGCCGCGAAGCCGAACACGAACACGCGCGCGGGCAGCGGGATGGGCGGGAAGAGCAGCATTACGCGTCGGTGCGGGAAGTAGATCCCGAAGGCGAGCAGCAGTCCGTAGACCCCGCCCGAGGCGCCCACCGTCGGCACCGGTGGCCCGCCCATCCACGAGGTCACCACGAGATGGGTGACCGCGGCGCTGACCACTGACACGAAGTAATAGGTGGCATAGAAGCGCGAGCCGAAGAGCCGCTCGATCTCGCCCCCGAACATGTACAGCGCCAGCATGTTGAAGAAGATGTGCGCGACGTTCGCGTGCAGGAAGCTGTAGGTGACGACCTGCCAGATCTCGAAGCGCGACCCTAGCGGCCCGTCCGTCGGCGGCCACAGCGCGAACTGGCCGAGCGAGATGCCGCCCGACATTTCCAGCAGGAAAACGAGGACGTTGGCGATGAGAAGCGCCTGGGTGACCGGTGGCATTTTTCTTCCTACCGGCCTCCGCGCTTCAGTGCCAGCAGCACTCGATCCGGGTAGTCGCTGATGATACCGTCGACGCCCAGATCGAGTACGCGCGCGATGTCGCCCGGCTCGTTCACGGTCCAGGGAATGATCTTCAGGCCGAGCGATCGCGCTTTCGCAAGATTCTCCGTGTTGAGGCTGGTGAAATCTGGCGACCAGATCCTGCCGCCAGCCGCGTGCACCTTTTCGGGGTAGGGATGGCGCCGCGAGGTGAGGTAAGCCGTGGCGATCTCCGGCGCCTCGCGCTCCACCACCTTGAGGGTGCGGAAGTCGAAGGACTGGATGGTCGTGCGCGTCTCGACGCCGGCCTTGCGCACCTCGGCGATCAGCGCGCGCGCAAAGGGCTCGGGAGCGAGCGTCTCGTGCGGCGCGTCTGGCGAGATCTTCGTTTCGATATTGAAACGTACGCTTTCTGCCATCGCAAAAAGATCTGTCAGCCGGGGAATGCGCGTGCCGTCCACTGCCTGCTGGTGCGGGAAGCGGGCGGCGTACTCCGAACCGGGCCGCAGGCGGCCGACGTCGTAGCGCTGCAACTCCGCGAAGCTGAGTGAATGGATGGCCGGGGCAGGCGCGCGCACCCACTGGCCGTCGGGGCCGCGCGCGAGGTCGGGGTTGAGCGTGCGGTCATGGTGGATCACCACCACGCCGTCGCGCGTGACGCCGACGTCGAGCTCGAGCGTGGTGACGCCGAGCGCGATGGCGCGCTCGAAGGCGGGCAGGGTGTTCTCGGGCGCGAGGCCGCGCGCGCCGCGGTGCCCCTGGAGATCGAGGGCCATGGCAGGAAGCGAGAATAGCAGCGCCAGCAGGGAAATTTGCCGTGTCATCGCTAAAGGATCATCTGCGTCTGCACGGTGAGGGAGAGCAGCTTGCCCGCCTCGTCGGTGACGCGCGTCTGCCAGACCTGGGTGCGCTTGCCCTTGTGCAGCGGCGTCGATTCGGCGCGCACCGTGCCGCCGCGGCAGCCGGCGAAGAAGTTGGTCTTCGACTCGATCGTCGCGGTGTGCTGGCCATCCTGCAGGTTCGCCACCGTCCCGGCCGCGCCGATGGTGTCGGCGAAGGCCATCAGCGTGCCGCCGTGCACCGTGCCGCCGAGCGTCATCAGCTCCTCTCGCACCGCCAGCTCGGCGATGACGCGGTCCTTGCCGACCTCGACGAAGCGGATGCCGAGGTGCCTGACCAGCCCTACATTCCAGATTTCCATCTAGCGGTCGAGCTCCGGGTAGTGGCGGAAGATGCCGTGCTGGTTGAATGCGATGCGCCGGCCGGACGAAAGATAGCGTGAAATCCCGGGGCGGCGCGCGACGCGATCGTGGATGGCCACGAGTTTTCCGTACCTCGGTTCGAGCCTTCTCATGGTGACCGGAAACGCATAGCGCAGGCCCTCGATCATCTGGAACAGCGACAGGTCGACGTACGAGAACCCGCCGGCGTCATCCTCGAAATAGCTCAGGAACTTGGGCAGCCGGTTGCGGCGGAAATCCTCGGTGCGGCGCTTCGCTTCGCGCTTCTGCTCCTCGTAGTAGAGGCCGCTGCCGATAGGATGGTGCGTGTCGTGCACCTCGGTGATCCAGTCGGCGATCGTGAGCTGCTGCTGGTGCAGCCACAGGCGCCGCGCCTCACTCTTCGGCGCCAGCCCCAGACGCGGACCGAGATAGAAGAGGATGTTCGCGGTCTGGGCGATCACCAATCGGCCCGCCTTCAGGTAGGGCGGCGCGAATGCCCTGTAGCGATCTTCGGGAGGCTTGCTCGCGTAGGCGGCGCCCGCGTCCTCGAGAGCGAGGCGGACGAACTCGCCGCGGCCCTGGATTCCGGGCCAGTAATGGAGCTGGTAGCGCATCAGAGTAACCTCGGTCGGTCGGGTAGCTCGTTCCGGTTCAGCCCCTCGGCGGGGAAGTTCTTGGCGAGCAGCGTCGTGACGCGCTCGATCGCTTCCATGGTTCCTTCGACAAAGCGCCGTTGTCGGAAGGCTTCCTCCATTGCACGACAAATCTCTTCCCATTCGCTTTGTGGCACCCGCGCGGCGATGCCGCGGTCGGCGACGATCTCGATGTCGCGGTCGACGAGCTGCACGTAGAGCAGCACGCCGCAGTTCTCGGCGGTGTCCCATACCCTGAGCAGGCCGAAGAGCTCCTCCGCCCGCTCCCGGCAGCTCCCCGAGAGCGCCTGCAGCGGCAGGCCGCCCTCGATCGCGAAG
>JAQSVY010000233.1 GCA_029266935.1 Burkholderiales bacterium | reverse complement strand
GCCGCAGGCGAGGAAGGGCCGCTTCCGCGAGTTCTACCAGTGCGACATCGACATCATCAACCGCGAGCGGCTGAGCATCCTCGCCGAGGCCGAGATCCCTAGCGTCATCTACAGCGTCTTCCGCGAGATGGCGATCGGGGAATTCCGTATCCGCATCAACAACCGCAAGGTGCTGAAGGCGCTCTTGCACAAGTTCGAGGTCGGCGACGCGAGCGCCCCGGCGGTGCTGCGCGCGCTCGACAAAATCGACAAGGAGCCGCGCGCGAAAATCCAGGATGACCTCGCGAGGGAAGGCGTGGCCCGCGCCGACGCCCTCTATGAAGTGATTAGCGCGCAGCGAGAAACCGGGGAAACGCTCGAGGTGCTCGAGCGGCTCTCCCTGGAAGGCGGCGGCGTCCAGGAGCTGCGCGAGGTGGCCGAAGCGATCCGCAAGTTCGGCGTATCCGACGCTGCATTCGGCATCGACCTGAGCGTGGTGCGCGGCCTCGACTATTACACCGGCACCATCTACGAGACCACACTCGTGCAATACCCGGAGCTGGGCAGCATCTGCTCGGGCGGGCGCTACGACGACCTGGCGAGCTACTTTACCGACACCCGGCTTCCGGGCGTCGGCATCTCGATCGGCCTGACGCGCCTGTTCTCGAAGCTGCGCGAAGCCGGTCTGCTGCGGGTGCCGGCGAGAACGCCGGCGGAGGCGCTCGTGGTGACCATGGACCCGCGCTACCTCGACCGCTACCTCGAGATGGCGCGCGCGCTGCGGGCGGCGGGGGTCAACACCGAGGTATACCTCGAGCCGGCGAAGCTGAAGAACCAGCTCGCCTACGCCGACCGCAAGGGCTTCCGCGTGGCGGTGATCGCCGGAGAAAACGAGCTGGCAAACGACATGGTGCAGGTCAAGAATCTCTCCGCAAAGACGGCGCGCGAGCACCCGCTCGGCCGGCTCGTCGAGGCGGTAAAGGAAACCCTCGATGGCACTTGATCTCGAAGAGCAGGAGCAGCTTGCCGAGCTGAAGACGTGGTGGCAGCAGCACGGTACGCTCATCGTGTCGGTCATCGCCGCCGTCGCGATTGCCTTCGCCGGATGGCAGGGCTGGCGCTGGCACCAGGCGAGCCAGGCGGCGCAGGCGGGCAGCCTCTTCGATGCGCTCGCCCGCGGCGCGCAGTCTGGCGATGCCAAGGCGGTGCGCGACGCGGCCGGGTCGCTCATCGAGAGCTACCCGCCACTTCGACCGCAGCGACCTGCAGAACGCGAAGGCGCAGCTGCAGTGGGTGCTCGAGAGCTCGCCGCACGAGGACTTCCGCGACCTGGCGCGGCTGCGACTCGCTGCCGTCCTGCTCGACGAGAAGCAGCACGACGAGGCGCTCAAGCTCCTCGACGCGCCGCGCGGCGCCGCCTACGAAGCGCACTACGCCGCGCTCCGGGGCGACCTGCTGGTCGCGAAGAAGCAGGTCGCCGAGGCGCGTGCCGCTTACCAGGTGGCGCTCGAGAAGTCCGACCGCCGGGACGGCGCTTTCCGCGACAGCGTGCGCATGCGGCTCGAGGCGCTGGGCGGATGAGATTCGCCCGCGCGTGCGCGGCCGCTGCGGCGGCAGCTCTCGCCGCCTGCTCGAGCGCCCCGACCGGACCCAAGCCTGCGCCCTTGCCGGAGCTTGGCGCCGCAAAGACGGTGCGCGTGCTGTGGCGCGCCGAGGTCGGTGCCGCCGAGGATTTCGTCTTCTCGCCGGCGCTCGCCGGCGACGCGGTGTACGCCGCGGCGCGTGACGGCACGGTTCGGCGCTTCGACGCCGCCACCGGCCGGCAGCGCTGGCAGGCGTCCGCCGGCTCGCGGCTCTCGGCGGGTGTCGGCGCCGACGCCGCGAGCGTGGCGGTAGCGAACGAGGACGGCGAGGTGACGGTGCTCGAAGCCGTTACCGGTAAGCTGCGCTGGCGCGCGCGTGTCTCGAGCGAGGTGCTCGCCGCGCCGCTCGTCGGCGCCGGGCTCGTGCTGGTGCGCAGCATCGACAACCGCATCTTCGCCTTCGGCGCCGAGGACGGAAAGCGCCGCTGGGTGTACCAGCGCGCCGCGCCGTCGCTGATCGTGCGCACGCCCGACGGCGCGGCGATCGACGGCGAGAGCGTGTACGCGGGCTTCCGCGGCGGCAAGCTTGCGGCGATCGCGCTCTCGAACGGCGGGCTGCGCTGGGAAGCGACCGTCGCGCTGTCAAAGGGCTCCACCGAGCTTGAGCGCGTCACCGACGTGGTCGGCGACCCGGTGGTGGTGCAGGGCCGCGAGGTGTGCGCCGCGGCCTACCAGGGCAGGGTGGCGTGCTACGAGACGGCTAGCGGCCGCCAGATCTGGGCGCGCGAGTTGTCCTCGCTCACCGGCGTGAGCGCCGACGCGCGCTACGCCTTCTCGGCCGACGACCGCGGCGCCGTACACGCCCTGGACCGCTCGAGCGGGCGCTCGGTGTGGAGGCAAGACCGCCTCGCGCACCGCGGGCTGTCGCTGCCGCTGCCGGCGGGCAATGCCGTCGCGGTCGGCGATTTCGAGGGGGTGGTGCACTTCCTCGAGCGCGAGACCGGCGCCCTCATCGCGCGCCATGAGACCGGCGGCGGCGCGGTGCGCGCGGCGCCGCTCGCGTTGCCCTCCGGGCTGTTGGTGCAGACCGCGAGCGGTGCGCTGCATGCGCTCGCACCGTGAAGCCGGTGATCGCGCTCGTCGGGCGCCCGAACGTCGGCAAGTCGACGCTCTTCAACCGCCTCACCCGCAGTCGCGACGCGATCGTGCACGACGTGCCCGGCGTGACGCGTGACCGCCACTACGGCGAGGGGAGGCATGGAGAAAAGACGTTTATCGCGGTTGACACCGGCGGGCTGGAGCCGACCGCGCCGCAGGGCATTTTCGTCGAGATGGCGCGCCAGGCCGAGCAGGCGATCGCCGAGGCCGACGCGGTGATCTTCCTCGTCGATGCTCGCGCCGGGATGGTGCCGGGCGACCGTGGGATCGCGCAGAAGCTGCGCGCCATGAAAGCCAACGTGTACGTCGCCGTGAACAAGGCCGAAGGCATGCAGGGCGACAGCGCCGTGGCGGAGTTCCACGAGCTCGGCCTGGGCGCTCCGGCGCCGATCTCGGCGGCGCACGGGGAAGGCGTGCGCGAGCTGATGGACGTAGTACTGGAGGATGTTGCAGACGAGATTTCCCCTGATGACAAGGACGTGGGCCATCCCCGCGTCGCCGTGGTGGGGCGGCCGAACGTCGGCAAGTCGACGCTCGTGAACGCGCTCGTCGGCGAAGAGCGCGTCATTGCCTTCGACCAGCCCGGCACGACTCGCGACCCGATCGAAGTGCCGTTCGAGCGCGCCGGCCGGCGCTATACGCTGATCGACACCGCCGGCGTGCGCCGCCGAGGCAAGACCGGCACGCCGGTGGAGTACTTCTCGATCGTCAAGGCGCTGCAGTCGATCGAGGCGTCGAACGTGGCGATCCTGCTCCTCGACGCGGTCGACGGCGTCACCGAGCAGGACGCGCACGTCGCCGGCTACATCCTCGAGCGCGGCCGCGCCGTCGTGGTGGCGGCGAACAAATGGGACGCGGCGGACAGGGAGGGCCGCGCCCGCATGAAGGCCGAGCTGCAGTGGAAGCTCGGCTTCATGCGCTTCGCCGAGCTGCATACGATCTCGGCGAAGCAGGGGAAGGGCCTGGCGCCGCTGATGCGCTCGGTCGACGCGGCGTACGCGGCGGCGATGGCGCGACTCGCCACGCCCAAGCTTACGCGCGCGCTGATCGCCGCGATCGAGCGCCAGGCGCCGCCCAGGACCGGCCTGATCCGCCCCAAGCTGCGCTATGCGCACCAGGGCGGCATCAACCCGCCGCGCATCATCATCCACGGGAACGCGCTCGACCGCGTTCCCGACTCCTACAAGCGTTATCTGGAGGGCTTCTTTCGGGACAAGTTCGCGCTGGTGGGCACGCCGATGCGCATCGAGTTCCGTACCGGGCGAAATCCCTACGCGAGCAAGAAGAGATAGATGGTGCGTCCGGGCGCGAGCGCGCCAATCCCCGCGCCAGCGAGCCCCAGGAAAGTGCCGATCATGAAGCCCTTGTGGGCGCGCACGTTGCCGCGGCGGATGAAATGGACGGCAAGCGCGAGCGAGACGAGCGTCCAGGCCGAAAGCAGGTGAATGACGGAGAAGCCGGCGCCCTCGCGGATCTCGAGGATCCAGAACGAAGAGAGCGCCACGACCAGCATCAGCGCCATCCAGAGCCGTCCCAGGCGCTTGTGCGAGGTGGTGCCTTTCTCTCGCGCCAGTAGCACCGCGCCGACGACCAGGCTGAGTAGCGCAGCCGCGAGGTGCAGGCCGATCACGTCGCCTCCCTTGCGCGCAGCGGCCATCGGATCAGCCCGGTGCTGAAGAGCGCCCACCAGATCGCGAGCGGCTGGAAGGGCAGGCGCGCCCAGTAGTACCAGGCTGCCTGCGGCAGGCCCTCGACGGCGAGGCCGTTGAGGGCGTTGTGAATGTTCGCGGGGAAAACCGCGACGAAATAGATCGCCAGCGCGAACCCCGCCAACGCGCGGGTTCTCCTGACGATGATTCCAATGGCGCCGGCGAGCTCCGCCGCACCGCTGAAGAGCACCATCTCGTAGTGCAGCGGCACCCAAGGCGGCATCATCGCGAGGTAGCGCTCCGGATTCGCCCAGTGGTCGGTGCCGACGGCGACGAGCGCGATGGCCAGGGCGAGGCGCA
>JAQSVY010000232.1 GCA_029266935.1 Burkholderiales bacterium | reverse complement strand
GGCCATGGAACCGAACCTGGGATTCGACGCGTATTCGCCCCGCGAGATCGCCGATCGCGTCAACGCGGTCTGCCTCGCCAAGTCGGCGACGCCGATGCTTTCCCTCTTCATGCTGGGCGTGCTGGCGGGCGGCTTCATCGGTCTGGGGTCGCTCTTCTACGTCATCGTCATCAGCGATCCGACGCTGGGCTTCGCCGCCTCGCGGGTCGCCGGCGGCGCGGTGTTCTCGCTCGGGCTGCTGCTTGTCGTGGTGGCCGGAGCGGAACTCTTCACCGGCAATAACCTGCTCGCCATGGGGTGGGCGCAGGGCTGCCTGAGCACGCGCGACGTGCTTCTCAACTGGACGGTCGTCTGCACGGCGAATTTCGTCGGCGCCGCGGGGCTCGCGCTGCTCGTATTCCTCTCCGGCCATGCCGCCATGAACGACGGCCTGATCGGCGAGACCTACATCGCAATCGGCACGGTGAAATCCTCGCTGCCGTTCTGGGAGGCGTTCTTCCGCGGCGTCCTGTGCAACGTCCTGGTCTGCATGGCGGTCTGGATGACTCTCGCGGGCCGCAGCGTGGTCGACAAGTTCGTCGCCGTGCTGCTGCCGATCGCGGCGTTCGTCGCCGCCGGCTTCGAGCACTCGGTCGCCAATATGTATTTCCTGCCGCTCGCGAGCCTGCTCAACGCCGCGGCCGGCTCGCCGGTGTCCGTGGCGTGGCTGTGGACCAACCTGGTGCCCGTGATCGCCGGCAACATCGTCGGCGGCAGCGTGCTCGTCGCGCTCGTCTACTACGTCATCTACCGTCGCTCGGCGAAGAGCTCGCCATAGACTGGCACGCCCGCCCCGCTCCCGACGTGCTGGAGGCGCTGGCGAGCCGGCGCGAGGGGCTGACCTCGCGCGAGGCGGTCGAGCGGCTCGCCGCGCACGGGCCGAATGCGCTTCCCGAGGCGCGGCGGCGCCATCCGCTTGCGCGCTTCCTGCAGCAGTTCAACAGCGCGCTGATCTACTTCCTGCTCGCCGCCGCGCTCGGGGCCTGGGTGCTCGGGCACGCCGTTGACGCGGCCGTGATCCTCGCCGTGGTGCTGGTGAACGCCCTGGTCGGCTTCATCCAGGAAGGCAAGGCCGAGAAGGCGCTGGAAGCGATGCGGCGCATGATCTCGCCCAGCGCCGCGGTGCTGCGCGACGGCGAGCGCCGCAGCGTCCCCGTGGCGGGGCTGGTCCCCGGCGACGTGGTGCTACTCGAGCCCGGCGACCGGGTGCCCGCCGACCTGCGCTTGCTGGGCGCGCGGGGGCTGCTCATCGACGAGGCGCTCCTCACCGGCGAGTCGGTGCCCGCGGCGAAGAGGGAGCCGCCGGCGACGCCCGACGCGCACCTCGGCGAGCGCCACTCGATGGCGTTCTCGGGCACGCTGGTGGCGGCGGGCCGGGCAAGCGCCGTGGTGGTCGCGACCGGCGAGCGCACCGAGATCGGCCGCATCAGTACGCTGCTGCAGAGCGTGGAGCAGCTCACCACGCCGCTTTTGCGCCAGATCAACCGCTTCGCCCGGCGCTTCACCTGGGCCGCAATCGCCGGCGCGGCGCTGCTGTTCGCCTTCGCGGTGCTCGCGCGCGGCTACGCCTGGACGCAGGCGCTGATGGCCGTGGTCGCGCTCGCGGTGAGCCTGGTGCCCGAAGGCCTGCCGGCGGTGATCACCATCACGCTCGCCATCGGCGTGCGGCGCATGGCGGCGCGCAATGCCGTGATCCGCCGCCTGCCGGCGGTGGAGACGCTCGGCGCCACCTCGGTGATCTGCACCGACAAGACCGGCACGCTGACGCGCAACGAGATGACCGCGCATCGCATCGTCACCGCCGAGCACGAGGGCGCCGTGTCCGGCGCCGGCTACGCGCCCGAGGGCGGCATCGAGGCGGTCGGGCACGACGACGACGCCGCCTGCCTCGCCTCCGCCATGCCGCTCATCCGCTGCGGCCTGCTGTGCAACGACGCGCACCTGCGCCGCCGCGACGGCTCCTGGACGGTGGAGGGCGATCCCATGGAGGGCGCGCTGATCGCCCTGGCGATGAAAGCCGGGCTCAATCCCGGCCACCTGCGCCGCGAGTGGCCGCGCCTGGACGAGATCCCCTTCGATGCGACCTACCGCTTCATGGCCACTTTGCACCGCGCCCCCGAAGGCGGGGCGATGCTGTTCGTCAAGGGCGCCCCGGAGCGCTTGCTGGAAATGGCAGGCCTCGCGGGCGATCGTGCCTGGGGCGAGCGCATCGCCGCGGCGGCGGCGGCGGGCGAGCGGCTGCTGGGGTTCGGCTGGAAGCGGCTGGAAAAGGAGCGCCTCGAGCTCGCCGATGCGGCGAACGTCGAGTTCCTCGGCCTGGTCGGCTTCATCGATCCGCCGCGCGCGGAGGCGCTCGAGGCCATCGCGCAGTGCCACGACGCCGGCATCGCGGTGAAGATGATCACCGGCGATCATGCTGCCACCGCCGCCGCCATCGCCCGCCAGCTCGGCCTGGCCGCCGATCCGCTCGCGGTGACGGGGGCCGACATCGAGGCCCTGGACGACGGAGCGTTTGCCCAGCGCGTCCACGAGACGGCGGTGTTCGCGCGCGCGAGCCCGGAGCACAAGCTGCGCATCGTCAGGGCGCTGCAGGCGCGCGGGGCGGTGGTCGCCATGACCGGCGACGGCGTGAACGACGCGCCCTCGCTCAAGCAGGCCGACGTCGGCGTGGCGATGGGCATCAAGGGCACCGAGGCGGCCAAGGAGGCCGCGGAGATGGTGCTGCTCGACGACAACTTCGCCTCGATCGTCAACGCCGTGCACGAAGGGCGCACGGTCTACGACAATATCCGCAAGGTGGTGTCCTGGACGCTGCCGACCAACGGCGGCGAGGCGCTTACCGTCGTCGCGGCGCTGGTCTTCGGCTTCCTGCTGCCGATGAGCGCGGCGCAGATCCTGTGGATCAACCTCGTCACCTCGGTGACGCTCGGGCTGGCGCTGGCGTTCGAGCCGGCCGAGCCGGGCGTGATGCGCCGGCCGCCGCGCTCGCCCGATGCGCCGCTGCTGTCGCGCTTCCTGGTGTGGCGCGTGGTGCTGGTGTCGATCGTCTTCGCCGCCGTCTCGCTCGGCGTGTTCTTCCTCGCGCTCGAGCGCGGGCGCGACCTCGAGACCGCGCGCACCCTGGTGGTGAACACGCTGGTGGTGCTGGAGATCTTCTACCTCTTCAACGTGCGCTACCTCGGCATGACCTCGATCACGCTGCGCGGGGTGCTCGGCACGCCGGCGGTGCTCTATGCCCTCGCCGCCGTCGTCGTCGCGCAGCTCGCCTTCACCTACCTGCCGCTCATGCAGGGCTGGTTCGCGACGCGGCCGGTGGCGCTGGCCGACGGCGTGCTGATCATCGCCTGCGGCGTGGCGCTGCTCGCGCTCTTCGAGGGCGAGAAGCTGCTGTTGCGCCGGCTCGGCTTCGGGGTTTCATAATGGCGACAGAGGAACACCCCGGATGACGCTCAAGCTGCTCCTGGCCTTCGA
>JAQSVY010000231.1 GCA_029266935.1 Burkholderiales bacterium | reverse complement strand
GCTCTCCTTTCAAGAGTGTGCCGCAGAGCTTGGACGCGAGGGCGTCTTGGCGTGGTTGCGTGGGGAGTCTGCGGTCCCCGAGGCGCGTAGATTGCGCCGGGCGCATTTACGTTGTCAAGCGAGGCAGGAAGGCATGCACGCCGGCTTCGGTGGAGAGAACCTGCGCCGGCACGCCGTAGAGGCGCTGCAGGGTATCGGCGCGGATGACCTCCTGCGGGCGGCCGATCTCGAGCGCGCGCCCCTCGGCGAGGAGCAGCGCGCGGCCGGCGCACATGAAGGCGTGGTCCGGGTGGTGGCTCGAGAACAGGATGGAAATTCCCTTCTCGCTCAGATTGCTGATCTTCTCGAGAACCCGTATCTGGTTGCCGAAGTCGAGGCCGGCAGTCGGCTCGTCCAGCACGAGCAGGCGCGGCTGCTGCGCGAGCGCGCGCGCGAGGAGCGCAAGCTGGCGCTCGCCGCCGGAGATCTCAGTGACCGGCCGGTCCGCCAGCGCCGCGATGCCCAGGGACTCCAGCACGTGGTTCACCGCGAGAAAGTCGTTTGCTGCGGGAGAGGCGAAGACGCCCAGGTGCGCCGTGCGGCCCATGAGTACGAACTCGCGCACGGTGAAGGCGAAATACGCGGCGTGCCCCTGCGGGACGTAGCCCACGCGCCGCGCGATTTCGCCTCGCGAAAGGGACTCGAGCAGATCGTTCTGCAGAAGAATTTTTCCCGCATGGGAAGGTAGGAGCCCGAGCAGCGTCCGAAAAAGGGTGGTCTTGCCGCCGCCGTTGGGGCCGAGCACGCACATCACCTCGCCGGCGCCGAGCGTGAAGCCGATGCCGCGCCCGATGGTGCGGCCGGGGAAGCCGAAGGACAAATCGCTGGCCTCAAGCATCACCAGGCTCTCCGAGAGAGGGCGAAGAGCCAGAGGAAGAACGGCGTGCCGATGAGCGCGGTCAGCACCCCCGGCGGCACCTCGATCGTCGCCAGTGTGCGGCACAGCGTGTCCACCGCCAGCAGGAAGCCCGCACCCATCAACATGGCGAGCGGCAGCAGGCGGCCGAAATCCGGTCCGACGAGAAGGCGCGCGGCATGCGGAATCAGGAGGCCCACCCAGCCGATGATGCCGCTGATGGCCACGACCGAGGCGGCCATCAGCGTCGCGCAGGCCACCACGAGCGTGCGCAGGCGCCGGGTGTCGACGCCGAGGGCGCGCGCCTCGTCGTCGGGCAGCGCGAGCAGATTCATGCGCCAGCGTAGTAGCAGCATTGGCGCGAGCCCGAACAGCGCCAGCGGCGCGGCGACGGCGAGGTCCCGCGGGGAAATTGAGGCGAGGCTGCCGAGGAGCCAGAACGTGATCGCAGGCAGCTGGTTGTAGGGGTCGGCAAGGACCTTGAGCAGCGCGATCACCGAGCCGAGCAGCGTGCCGATAACCACGCCAGTCAGGACCAGCGCGAGCAGCGGGTCGTGCCCGCGCAGCCGCGAGCCGATGCCGTACACGAGTCCCACGGCGAAGAGGCCGCCGACGAAAGAAAAGATTTGCACCCAGAAGATGTTCAGTGACAGCAAGATGCCCAGGACCGCCCCAAGCGCGGCGCCGGTCGACACGCCCAGGATGTCGGGCGAAACCAGCGGGTTGCGGAACATCCCCTGGTAGGCCGACCCGGCGGCCGCGAGCGCTGCGCCGACCAGCAGCGCCGCGAGCACCCGCGGCCCGCGCACCTGCAGCACGACCGTATTCACCGTCGGGTCTGCAGCCTGGCCCGCCAGCGCGGCTAGCACTTCTCCCGGCGAGACCGGATAGCGGCCCACCGCGAAGGCAAGTGCCGCCAGCGCCAGCAGTGCGAGCGCCGCGAGGGCATAGGGCAGGGGGCGCGGCTTCGACGTCACTTGCGCGGCTTTTGTTTCTGTACCCAGGTCAAGGCGGCGTCCAAAGGCTCGAGGACGGCACTGTGCGTGGCATCGTAGCCCGGAAGCCGCTTCACGCCCGAGGCGAAGCGCGGGCTGCGCAGCGCATCGAGCAGCGCCTTGAGCGCGGCGCCGCGCAGGGCGGACTTGGCGCAGGCGAAGAAATAGCGCTCCATCGCGAGCGGCACGAACGCGAGCCTGAAGCGCGTCGCTTCGGCGCGCAGGCCGAACCCGGCATCGGCACGGCCCTCAGCGACGGCCTGGGCGACGGAGACGTCCATGTGGCGGTTGATGAAGCGCACGCCGGGCCGCGTCAGGTCGTGCACGCCGCGGATGCGCGAGCCAGGGCGGGCGATGAGGCCCTGCTGGCGGGTGACGAAGTGGATCAGGGTGTGCTTGCGCGGGTCGAGCCAGCGGCCGAGCGCCGCCGCGGCCGCCGCCGCGCGCGGCAGCGCGTCGGCGACGTGGAAGCCCGCCAGGTCGCACTCGCCGCGGGCGAGCGCGGCCAGCGCTTCGTCGGCGCCGCCGACGGCGATCTCTAGCTCGAGGGAGCTGCGGCACAGCTCGCGCAGGGTCTCGAGGGCAAGGTCATGGCTCGCGTGCAGCGTGAGCCGCGCTCGCGCTCCCGGGAGCGCCTCGGCGAGCAGCGGCGGGATCTCCGCGCGCAGGCGCTCGAACTCGCCGCCGAGCGCGGCGCGTACGCGCTCGTCGGCGGCGAGCACCCGCAGCCCGAGCGCGCTCAGGCGCGCCGGGCGGCCGCGCTGCATTTCCACCAGCGGCGCGCCGAAGAGCCGCGCCGCCTCGCCGAGCACGCCCCAGGCGCTGCGGTAGGAGAGGCCGGCCGAGCGCGCCGCCTCGCGCAGCGACGCCGAGCGCGCCAGCGCCTCGAGCAGGCGCAGCAGCGCGCGGCCGCGCTCGCGCGGGAAGTCCTTGCCCGCCAGCCAGGCATGGTCGAAGGCGATCTCGAACATGATATGCAAATCCTAGCCTATTTAGCCTATAGGCATTTCGGAGGTAGATTTCTGCTGGGAAGCCACGTATGCAATGAAAGACATATTCCTCGACCTGCGCCTGTGGGAGATCGTCGCGCTGAGCCTTCAGGTCAGCCTGAGCGCGGTGGCGCTCGCCACCGTCCTCGGCCTGCCCATCGGGGCCGCGGTGGCGGTCGGGCGCTTCCCGGGCCGCCATGCGCTGATCGTGCTGCTCAACGCGCTCATGGGCCTGCCGCCGGTGGTCGTGGGCCTGCTCGTCTACCTGCTGCTCTCCCGCGCAGGGCCACTCGGCGAGCTCGGGCTGCTCTTCACCCCTGCCGCAATGGTGCTCGCGCAGACGGTCCTCATCACCCCGATCATCGCGGCGCTGACGCGACAGGCGATCGAGGACGGGTGATGATCGTCGGCGGCAACATCGACGGCGTGACGCGCGTCATGACCACGACCATCGCGCTCGAGACCTCGAAGGGCGACCTGCCGCTCGCGCTCGGGCTGGGCGTGGTGCTGATCGCGATGGTGCTCGTGATCAACGCCGCGGCGATGGTCATCAAGGAAGCCGCGCAGCGGCGCTACGGATGATCCTGCCGCTCAGGCTGGAGGCAGTGAGCTTCCTGCAGGTGATCAAGCCGCTCTCGCTCGAGCTCGAGGCCGGCCCGAGCACCATCATCCTCGGCGCCAACGGCGCCGGAAAGAGCGTCCTGATGCGGCTCATGCACGGGCTGCTGCCGCCGACCGCAGGAACGATCTCGTGGAGCTCGAACGGCCGGCAGGCGATGGTGTTCCAGCGGCCGGTCATGCTGCGCCGCTCGGCGCTGGACAACATCATCTATGCCCTCAGGGTTGCCGGCGTCGCGGATGCCGAAAGGCCCGCCATGGACGCCCTGAAGGAGGTCGGCCTCGCGGAGCTTGCGCACCGGCCCGCGCGCGTGCTCTCCGGCGGCGAGCAGCAGCGCCTCGCGCTCGCGCGCGCCTGGGCGCTGCACCCGGAAGTGCTGTTCCTCGACGAGCCGACGGCGAGCCTCGATCCGAGCGCCGTGCGTGAGATCGAGAACATCATCCGCGCCTTCGACGCCGCCGGCACCAAGATCGTGATGGCGACGCACAACCTCGGGCAGGCGCGCCGGCTGGGCGACGAGGTCATCTACCTGCACGACGGACGCGTGCTCGAGCGCACGCCGGTGGAGCAATTCTTTTCCAAACCCGCCACGGCCGAGGCCGCGGCGTTTATCAAAGGAGAGCTGCCATGGGCCTAGGCACAGCGGCATTGATCGGTTTCATCACCGTGGCATCGACGACATCGACCGAGCAATCGGGGCTCTTCCGCCACCTCCTGCCGATCTTCGAGAAGAAGACCGGCATCCAGGTGCGCGTGGTGGCGCTCGGCACCGGCCAGTCGCTCGACATGGGCAAACGCGGCGACGCGGACGTGGTGTTCGTCCATGCGAGGGCGCTGGAGGAGAAGTTCGTCGCCGAGGGCTACGGCGTGAAGCGCTTCGAGGTGATGTACAACGACTTCGTCCTGGTCGGGCCGAAGGCCGATCCCGCCGGAGTCGGCGGCAGCAAGGATATCGTTGCGGCACTCAAGCGCATCCTGGAGAAGAAAGCGGCGTTTGCCTCCCGCGGCGACAACAGCGGCACGCACTTCGCTGAGCTCGGACTCTGGAAGGCCGCGGGCATCGACATCGCGAAGCAAAAGGGGCCGTGGTACCGCGACACCGGATCGGGCATGGGGCCGACGCTGAACACCGCCTCGGGCATGAACGCATATGCGCTCACCGACCGCGGCACCTGGCTCTCGTTCAAGAACCGCGGCAACCTCGTGATCACGGTCGAGGGCGACAAGCGCCTCTTCAACCAGTATGGTGTGATCCTCGTGAACCCCGCGAAGCATCCGCACGTCAAGAAGGACATGGGGCAGGCCTTCATCGACTGGATCGTTTCGCGCGAGGGCCAGCACGCCATCGCCGCCTACAAGATCAACGGCGAGCAGCTCTTCTTCCCGAACGCGGAATGACGAGGGACCGGGGCTTCTGCCAGCCGGTGGTGATGATATATAGCGTGGGTGGAGCACATCGTCGTCGCGGCCCTGGCGGCCGGCATGCTGGTCGCGGCGTTCGGCTATGCCGCGGTCGGCCACGGCGGCGCTTCGGCCTATCTCGCGGCCATGGCGCTCGCGGGCATCGCCCCCGCCGAGATGCGGCCGGTCGCCTTGGTGCTCAACATCCTCGTTTCCTCGCTCGCCACCTGGAAGTTCTACGGTGCGGGGCATTTCCGCTGGCAGCTTTTCTGGCCCTTCGCCGTGGCGGCAATTCCCCTCGCCTACGTCGGTGGCGCAATCACGCTGCCGGGGCAGGCGTACAAGGTGCTGGTCGGAGTCGTGCTGGTCTACGCCGCCTGGCAGCTCTGGCGCAGCGGCCGCGCGGGCGACGAGATGCGCGAGGTGCGCGAGCCGCCGCTCGCCGCGGCGATGATGATCGGCGGCGCCATGGGGCTGCTCGCCGGCCTGACGGGCGTGGGCGGCGGTATCTTTCTCAGCCCGCTGCTGCTCATGCTGGGCTGGGCAGGGACGAAGCAGACCTCGGCCGTCGCAGCGCCCTTCATCCTCGTGAATTCCGTCGCGGGACTGGCCGCGGTCTTCGTCTCCACGGGTTTCACGCTTCCCGGCTACGTGGCATTCCTTGCGCCCGCCGTGCTCGCCGGTGGCTGGCTCGGCGCCGGGTACGGCAGCCGGCGCTTCGCCAATCCCATGGTGCGCCGGGTGCTGGCGGTCGTGCTGGCGGCTGCCGGCGTGAAAATGGTTCTGGTATAGATCGGTCATGAAAATCTTCGGCTTCGCGGGCTGGTCGGGCAGCGGCAAGACGACGCTGATCGAGCAGCTCATCCCGCGCTTCGTGAAGCGCGGCCTGCGCGTCTCGCTCATCAAGCACGCGCACCATACCTTCGACGTCGACCAGCCCGGCAAGGATTCCTACCGCCATCGCCACGCCGGCGCCACCGAGGTGCTGGTCACCTCGTCGCGTCGCTGGGTGCTGATGCACGAGCTGCGCGGCGCGCACGAGCCCGCCTTCGACGAGCAGATCCGCCACCTCGCGCCCTGCGACCTGCTGCTCGTGGAAGGC
>JAQSVY010000230.1 GCA_029266935.1 Burkholderiales bacterium | reverse complement strand
CTTCGCGGCGCGGCAGGCTTGGTCCGCCATGGACACGGCATCGCTTACCGGCGTGCCGCCGGCCACCTCCACCAGGCCGATCGAACCCATCACCTGGAAGGCCTTATCGGCGCTCTGGTAGGGCAGGTCTCCGAGCGCCTCGAGGATGCCGCGGCACAGCGCCGCGGCGCTGCGGATCGGCGTCGCGGTGAATACCAGCACGAACTCGTCGCCGCCGATGCGCCCGAGCGCGTGGCCCTCGGCGAGCAGCTCCTCGACGCGGCGGCAGATCTGGCGCAGCACCTCGTCGCCGGCGACGTGGCCGAAAAGGTCGTTGATCAGCTTGAAGCGGTCGAGGTCGAGATAGCCGATGGCGAGCGAGCGGCCCGGCGGCAGGCGGCCGAGCTCGGCCTCGAGCAGCTTGTCGATGCCCCGACGGTTGAGCACGCCGGTGAGCGCGTCATGCTCGGCGAGAAAGCGCAGCCGCTCCGTGGCGCGGTAGCGCTCAGTGGTGTCCTGCAGGGAACCTTCCACCTTCCCCTCGGCGGGCGCCGCCTTGACATGGAACCACCGTGGCTCGGGGTCCTGCGGCGCGAGCCGCTGCACCTCGAACTCCGCGGGGCGGTGCCAGGCGCGCGGGGCGAAGAAATCGCTCCAGCGCAGCCCCGCGGCGGCGGGGTCGGCACCCAGCATGCGCGCAGCTGCGGGGTTGACGCGCAGGAAGCTACCGTCACGATCGAGTGTGAACAGGCCGATCGGACAGGCCGATCGGCAGGGCTTCGTAGGTGCCGCGCAGCTCGGCTTCGGCGCGCACGCGCGCGGCGCGCTCCTGGCGCATCTGCTCGGCGATGGCGAGCGCGGCGAGCAGACTCGAGGCCAGCGCTGCGGTGACGCTGTTGATCGCGCCGATCAACTCCTTTACCCCGAGCGCTGCCGCGGCAACCTCGTACAAGCCTGCGAGCAGCACCACCGCGAGAGAAGCGCTGTACCACATCGCGACCCGCGAGCGGGTGACGGCGAGGATGCGCGCGAGCAGAAAGCCGAGCACCCCGATGCCGGTCGCGGCGGCGAGCCACATGAAAGGCAGGAAGCGGGCGAAGGGCAGCAGTGCTGCCGCGGCGAGCAGCGCCAGGCATGAGAGCCGCGCCACCCACAGCGCCCATGCACGGCCGACGCGCCTGAGATCGTCGCGGAACAGGCGGCTGAACAGCGCGTACGTGAGCAGCACATACGCCGCGATGGTGAACTGGCGCAGGGGCGCAAGCCAGCCCGGCGGCACGCTGCGCTCGAACCAGTGCATGTCCCAGCCCGCCGAGATGGCGCCCAGGCGCAGGCTCGCCACCAGCCAGGCGGCGAACAACAGGTAAGTCGTGTCGCGGTTGACCGCGGCCGCCACGAGCACGAAAGCCGCGAGCAGGAGCACGCCGCCATCGAGCAACCCGGCGTTGCGGTGGAACCGGTCGCTCGAAGCGCGCAGCTCGCGGCTCGCCCACTGCAGCGCCGAAATGCGCGCCGGCCCGGAATAGCTCGCCCGGCACAGCACCGTGACGGCAGCGGCGCGCGTCCCCAGGCCGAGCGCGAAGCCGGCCTTGACGGCGCGCAGGGCGCCCGCGGCGCTGTCGCGCGATGCATGGCCGAGAAGCGCGAGCCCCGGCGCCTCCCAGCAGGCCGCCTCGACCGCGTGCCGCGAAGGCAGCTCCACCTCGGTCCCGCCCGCCAGCGGCCTGACGTCGAAGCTGAACCAGAACGGCGCCTCGGAGAGCCGCGTGTCGTGGTGGGGGACCGCCGCCCGTCCACCCAGCAGCTCGAGCGCCTGCGCCGGTTGGAGTTCAGCGCCTGGCTGCTCGAGGACCCGCAGCTCGAGCGGGGCTGCGGCGCCCGCAGGGTAATGCGGCTCCCAGGCGAGCACCGCCACCAGCGTCAGCCCCGCGATCGCTGCCGGCACGCCGTAGGTCGCCAGGCGCTGGATCAGCGGCTCGAGCGTGTTTTCCCGCATGTCGCGCTAGGCCGCGGCCTCGCACGGCTGCGCGGCTTCCTGGATGCGCAAGTCGATATCGGGATGCTCGGTGTGGCAGAAGAGCGTATAGAGCGGATGCGCCGCCTGCCGCCAGCGCGCTTCGGCCGTCTCGAGGTCAAAGCCGAGGATGCGATGGGGCAGGTCGGCGGCATGGGCGAGCGGCACGAAGCCGCGGCCGGGGAACACGTCGCGGAACAGCAGCGCCTCGTACTGCCGGTCGAGCGGCGAGCGGGCGCCGATCACCATCCAGTCGATGCCCGCTTGCCGGCAATACTGGTAGAAGGCCTTGAACAGCATGATCTTCACGATGCGGCCGACGCGGCTCGCGCACACGCCCAGGCGCGTGGCCTCGGCGAGGCTGCGCCGGCGCAGCCAGGCGGGCAGGGCGACGGACTGCTCGATCGCCAGCGGCCGCTCGCGATTGGTCTCGATGCGCATGGTGCCCAGCGGCGCGCCGTCGAGCTTCGCTTCGGCGAGCAGCACCGCCGCGCCCGTATCGCGATCGGGCGGCTCGGGAATCCGCAGGCGCTCGGCGATCGCCGGGACGTGGCGCGCATAGGCTGCGTGGCGGATCTGCACCGCCCCGAGAAGCTGCCGCTCGCTGCGCGCGACCTTGATGGTGAACGGCAGGCGCTGCGGCAAGCTGAAGGGAACGACCTTGGTCTCCTGAGTCGCGAGCATTCCGAATCCTCCCTGGATGGTGGAACTGCAGCGGCAAGACTGCCTGTGCGTGGCGGGAGTTTTCTTAATCTGGATCAAGTGCATCGGCGCCGGGGACTGATTCTTGCTGCGATCCTCGCATAGGAGGTCGTCATGAGAGCTCTTACCAGGTGGTCGCTAGTCGCCGCACTCCTAGTTCCCGCGCTCTTGCTGCCGCTGGCCGGGACAGCGCAACAGCGCGATCCGACCAAGGATCCGGCGAGCTGGCTCGACATGAGAACGAGCGAGCTGATCGGCAAGGAGGTCGCCAGCCCCGACGGCAAGGCGCTGGGCGAGATCGAGGACATGATCGTCGACCTGCGCCGCGGTGCAGTGCAGCACGTGATCCTGTCCTTCGGCGGCGTCGCCGACATCGGCGACAAGCTTTTCGTCTTTCCGCTCAACGCCTTCAAACGCGACGAGTATCGCGAGCGCATCGTGGTGAACGTGCAGCCCGAGCAGCTCAAGCAGTCGCGCGGCTTCACGCGCGAGAACTGGCCCTTCGACCCGCCGCTCGCCCGTGCGAGCAAGCTGCGCGGCGCGAACGTCAAGGACGCCGCCGGCAAGCCGGTGGGCGAGATCGAGGACCTGGAGGTGAACCTCGGAACGGGCCGCGTCGAGCGGGTCTGGCTCGCGCCCGACGGCAGGAAAGGCGACGAGGACAAGCGCGCTCTGCCCCTTTCGGCTTTCTCTGTCTCCGAGCGCGGCGAAGAGATTAAACTGAAGAAATGAAGGCTTGGCAGTGCATCGGCTGCGGGCGCCTCGAGTCCTCGCAGCCCTGCGTCGGCATTTGCGAGGATCGTCCGGTGGAGCTGGTCTACGCCTGGCAGCTCGTGGCCCTGCTGCGCCAGCTCGCCTGGAGCAAGCCGCGCGAGGGCGAGTGGGAGCGCTCCTTCCGCGACTTGCAGGCGCGCGCCCGCAAGCTCCTCGCCGCCTAGGCGACGCGGCGCAGGCTCTCGAGGTCGGGGATGCGCACGGTGCGGCCGTCGACGTCGATGAGCCCGGAGGCGGCGAGGTCGTGCAGGATGCGCGAGAAGTGCTCCGGGGTCATGTTGAGGCGCGAGGCGATGACGCTCTTGCCCGGCGTCAGGTGCACTTCCACCGGCTTGCCGTTGATCCCCTCGGGCACGTCGGCGAGCAGATAGCCGATGACGCGCTCCTGGCTCGAGCGCAGGCTGTAGGCCTCGACGTCGCGCACGAGGCCGTGCACGCGCTGCGCGAGCCCGGAGAGCATGCGCCGCGCGAAGCCCGGGTCCTGGGCGAGCTCGGCGAGCACCGCGTGCTTCGCCACGTGCAGCAGCATCGAGTCGGCGAGGGCGCAGGCGGTGACGATGTAGGGCTGCTCGAGGAACATCAGCGCCTCGCCGAAGCTTTGCCCGGGGCGCACGATGTGGATCACCTTCTCGACGCCCTGCGGCGAGGTGAAGCCGAGCTTCACTTGACCGTAGACCACCAGGTGGAAGCCGGTGCAGGCATCGCCGGCATGGACGATCGCCTCGCCCTTGTCGGCGTACACCGGCAGCGTGGCGCGCGCGATGCGGTCGAGCTCCTCGGGGCACAT
>JAQSVY010000229.1 GCA_029266935.1 Burkholderiales bacterium | reverse complement strand
TCGAGGAGCAGCTCTCGATCGATCAGCCGTCCGGCGTGGTGCGGCGTTTCCAGGACCTGGTGACCAGGTTTCAAGACAGGCATGACGCGCTGCACCAGGCGCTCGAGTGCCTGGCTGAAACGATGTGGCGTGCACAGCGCGACAGGACGCCGCCGGACGCCGTCGCGTACCTCGACTGCCTGCTGAGACGAGCGCGTCAGTGACAGGAGCATCCGCACGCCGTTCGGACTAACCGTCGCGCGCCGGGCAGGCACAACGCCTGCGGCATGATGGCTGAAAACCGACCGCCGGAGCCCCCACATGCCAAGACGCCTCTCCCTCATCCCGATCCTGCTGGCGGCCTTGGCCTTCGCGCTGCTGCCCCTCGAAGGACGGCCGGCGGAGCCCGACGACGGCACGGTGATCCTGGTCGCGAAGCGCGGTCTCCGGGACCAGATCTACGGCTCGACCATCCTGTTCGCAAAGCCGGTGGGCAGCGACCGCCATGTCGGCTTCATCCTGAACAAGCCCAGCCAGATGACCCTCGGCAAGCTCTTCCCCGAACACCCCGCCTCGCGCAAGGTGTCCGACCCGGTCTTCCTCGGCGGCCCGTTCGGCCGCGAGGTGATCTTCGCGCTGGTCAACCGCAAGGAAAGCCCCGGCGGGCGTTCGGTGCAGATCACCCCGGACACCTTCCTCGCCTTCGACAGCCCGATCGTCGACCGCATCATCGAGAAAGAGCCGCAGCAGGCGCGCTTCTTCTCCGGCATGGTGGTGTGGCAGGCGGGGGAGCTGCGCGCCGAGATCAAGCGCGGCCTGTGGTACGTGCTCGACGCGAAGACCGACCTCTTGCTGAAGAAGCAGACCGACGGCCTGTGGGAGGAGCTTGTCGGCCGCTCGGAGCGAAAAGCCAATACGATTTAGCGCTGGTCGTGCAGCGGGGACTTCTGCGACGCGAACCAGGCGGCGAGGTTCTCGATGTCCTGCCTCGACAGCGTCGTCGCGAAGCCCTTCATGATCGGATTGGTGCGCGCGCCGGTCTTGTAATCGGTGAGCGCCCGCACGAGGTAGTCGTAGTGCTGGCCGGCGAGGATCGGCTGGTCCGGGGTCGAGGGCTTGGCGCCGTCGGCGCCGTGGCACGCGACGCAGACCTCGGCGGCCTTGGCCTTGCCCGCTTGCGCGTTGCCCGCGGCTTGCACGCCCCCCGCGAGGGCGAGCGCGAGGATGGCGAGGAGCGCTCTCATTTCTTCTCGCTCCCGTAGTAGTCGGCGTACTTCTTCATGTCCTCTTCCGTCAGGCTTGCCGCGATGCCGCGCATCGAGGGATGCGAGCGCTCGCCGCTCTTGTAGGCCTTCAGCGCGGCGACGATGTAGGCGGGCTGCTGGCCGGCGATCTTCGGCACGTGGTAGACGCTCGGGAACGCGGTCTTGTAGCCCGGGATGCCGTGGCAGCCGATGCACATGGCGACGTTCGGCTCGGCCTTCTGCTGGGCGAGAGCGGGATGCGCAAGAGCACAGAGAAAGGCGGCGAGCAGTAAGCGTCTGGACATCTCTTCTTTGTCTGGGAGTTGCGAGGCTGCGGGATTCTAGCGAATGCGGCTGTTAGAATGCAATTCGCATGCGATTCAAAGGCTCCGCCTCCTACGTTTCCACCGAGGACCTGACGCTCGCGGTCAACGCCGCGATCACGCTCGAGCGGCCGCTGCTGGTGAAGGGGGAGCCGGGCACCGGCAAGACCATGCTCGCGCTGGAAGTGGCGCGCTCGCTGGGCGTGCCGATCCTGGAATGGCACATCAAGTCGACCACCAAGGCGCAGCAGGGCCTGTACGAGTACGACGCGGTGAGCCGCCTGCGCGATTCCCAGCTCGGCGACCCGCGCGTGCACGACATCCACAATTACATCGTCAAGGGCATGCTCTGGCAGGCCTTCAGCGCCGAGCGCGCGACGGTGCTGCTGATCGACGAGATCGACAAGGCCGACATCGAGTTCCCGAACGACCTGCTGCGCGAGCTCGATCGCATGGAGTTCTACGTCTACGAGACGCGCGAGCTGGTCAAGGCGCGCCACCGCCCCGTCGTCTTCATCACCTCCAACAACGAGAAGGAGCTGCCCGACGCCTTCCTGCGCCGCTGCTTCTTCCACTACATACGTTTTCCGGACAAGGAGACGATGGAGAAGATCGTCGCGGTGCACTTCCCGCAGCTGAAGAAATCGTTGCTGCGCGAGGCGATGGAGGTGTTCTTCGAGGTGCGCGAGGTGCCCGGCCTGAAGAAGAAGCCCTCGACCTCCGAGCTCCTCGACTGGCTGAAGCTGTTGCTCGCCGAGGACATCCCGACGGAGGCGCTGCGCTCGAAGGACCGCAAGACCATCATCCCGCCCCTGCATGGTGCGCTGCTCAAGAACGAACAAGACGTGCACCTGTTCGAGCGGCTGGTGTTCATGACCCGCGCCAAGGGGGGATAACCGGCAGGCGGGGTAAACCGGCCCGGGGCCGGCGCGTTTCTATACAATCCATTGCCCTTTTCGAGGAGGAGGCCAGATGAAGAAGGTTCTCGCAACGGCGGCCACGCTGGCCGCCATGGCGCTGCCCGCGGCAGCGCAGGAAACGCTCAAGATGCACCACTTCGTGCCGCCGAAAGCGCCACCGAGCTCGCGCTTCATGATGCCCTGGTCGGAAAAGGTGATGAAGGCCTCGGGCGGCAAGATCAAGATCGACCTCTTCCCGGCGATGCAGCTCGGCGGCACGCCGCCGCAGCTCGTCGACCAGGTGAGGGACGGCGTGGTGGACCTCACGTTCACCCTGCCCGGCTATACCGCCGACCGCTTCCCGCGCACCGAGGTGTTCGAGGTGCCGTTCCTGCACACTCACGCCAGCGCCACCGCGCAGGCGCTGCAGGATTACTTCGACAAGTACCTCAAGGAGGAGTACGCGCAGTACAAGGTGGTCCTCCTCTACACGCACGACGGCGCGGTGATCAGCGCCTCGAAGCCGATCATATCGCTCGCCGACTTCAAGGGCCTGAAGATCCGTACCGCCAACCGCGGCGGCGGCGTGTTCCTGCGCGGCGTCGGCGCGACGCCGGTCGGCTCGCCGGTGACCGAGATCCAGACCATGCTCAACAAGGGCGTGATCGACGGCGTGCTGCTGCCCTACGAGATCATGCCGGCCTACAAGATCCACGAGCTGGTGCACAACCACATCACGCTCTCCGGCAAGCAGCCGCGCGTGGGCACATCGGTGTTCGCGGTGCTGATGAACAAGAAGCGCTACGACTCGATGTCGGCCGACCTGAAGAAGGCGATCGACGACAACTCGGGCCGCCACATCGCCAAGTGGGCGGGCGAGACCTGGGAAGAGGTCGAGAAGCCCGGCATGGGGATGGCGCAAAAGGCCGGCAACAAGTTCATGGACATCCCGGCCGGCGAGGTGGCGAAGATCCGCAAGGCGGTGCAGCCCGAGATCGACAAGTTCCTCGCGGAGCTGTCGAAGCCGGGCTTCGACGCCAAGGCCGCCTACGCCGACGCGCAGAAGATGGTCGCGAAGTACAGC
>JAQSVY010000228.1 GCA_029266935.1 Burkholderiales bacterium | reverse complement strand
ACGCGCAGCACGGGCTCGGTGCCGGAGGGGCGAAGGAGGACGCGGCCGCGGCCGTTGAGTGAGCGCTCGGCTTCCGATTGTGCGGCCTTGATTGCCTCGTGCTTCTGCCAATCGAAGCCGCGCGGCACGGCGACGTTGAGCAGCACCTGCGGATACATGACGAGGTCCGCGGTGAGCTCGGCGAGCGAGCGGCCCGACTCGCGCATCGCATGCAGCGCCTGCAGCGCCGAGACGATGCCGTCGCCGGTGGTGTGCTTGTCGAGGCAGATGACGTGGCCGGAGTTTTCGCCGCCGAGCTCCCAACCCTTCTCGCGCATGAGCTCGAGCACGTAGCGGTCGCCGACGCGGGCCCGCGCGAAGCCCACGCCCAGGCGCGCGAGCGCTTTTTCCAGCGCGAAGTTGGTCATCAGCGTGCCGGCGACGCCAGTGAGCCGCTTCTTGCCGGCGCGATGGCGGGCGATGGCATAGAGGATCTGGTCGCCGTCGAAGCTGCGCCCGGCCGCATCGACGATCAGCACCCGGTCGCCGTCGCCGTCGAGGGCCACGCCGAGATCCGCCTTGCGGGAAAGAACTTCTTCCTTCAAGGCGGCCGGCGCGGTCGCGCCCACCTTGTCGTTGATGTTAAAGCCGTCGGGATCGACGCCGATCGGCGCCACGTCGGCGCCGAGCTCGTGGAAAACGTGTGGCGCGATGTTGTAGTCGGCGCCATTCGCGCAATCGACGACGATCTTCATGCCCTTCAGGTCGAGAGCGGCCGGGAAGGTCGACTTGCAGAACTCGATGTAGCGTCCGCCGGCGTCGTCGACGCGCCAGACGCGGCCGAGCTTGGACGCGTCGTTGCAGCCCATGGGGTGCTCCATGTGCGCCTCGATCGCTTTCTCGGTGGCGTCGGGAAGCTTGAAGCCGTCGCTGGAGAAGAACTTTATGCCGTTGTCGGGGTATGGATTGTGCGAGGCGCTGATCACCACGCCGGCGGACAGGCGCAGCGCGCGCGTAAGGTACGCGACCGCGGGCGTCGGGATCGGCCCACACATGTGCACGTCGACGCCGGCAGCCGAGAGCCCGGCCTCGAGCGCCGCCTCGATCATGTACCCGGAGATGCGTGTGTCCTTGCCGATGAGCACCGCCGGATGGCCGCTCTTGTCGGAAAGCACTTTCCCGGCGGCGTAGCCAAGCCGCAGCACGAAATCCGGCGTCATGGGGCTCGAGCCCACCGTACCGCGCACCCCGTCGGTACCGAAGTACTTCCGGGTCACTGCTGGAAAGCCTGCCAGACCGCGATCACGTCCTTCGTCTCCTTGACATCGTGCACCCGCAGTATTGTCGCGCCACCCTGCAGCGCGAGCAAAGCCATCGCCAGGCTACCGGCGAGGCGCTCCTCGACCGGCCGGCCGGTCACGGCCCCGATAGTAGACTTGCGCGACACGCCGACAAGCAGCGGCACGCCGAGGTCCTGGAGCTGCGAGAGATTGCGCAGCAGCTCGAGGTTGTGCGCCGCAGTCTTGCCGAAGCCGAACCCGGGGTCGGCGACGATGCGGTCCTTGCCGATGCCGGCGAACATCGCCTTGCGCACCGCGTCCTTGAGGAAGACCTTCACCTCGCGCGCGACGTCGTCGTAGTGCGGCGCCTGCTGCATCGTCCGCGGCTCGCCCTTCATGTGCATGAGGCAGACGGCGCACTTGCTGTTCGCCACGACTTCGTGCGCCCAGGGCGCGCCAAGGGCCTGGATGTCGTTGATCATCGACGCGCCGGCGGCGATCGCCGCCTTCATGACGTTGGGCCGCCGGGTGTCGACGGAAACTGGTTTTTCAAGCTTGCTTACTTTTTCCAGTACGGGGAGAACCCGGTCGAGCTCTTGCTGCTCGCTCACCGGCGCGGCGCCCGGACGGCTCGATTCGCCGCCGATGTCGATCAAGTCGGCGCCCTCCTCGATGAGGCGGCGCGCCTGCGCGGCGGCCGCCTGCGGATCGAGGAAGCAGCCGCCGTCGGAGAACGAGTCGGGAGTGACGTTCACCACCCCCATCAGAAGGGGACGCTCGAGCGGCAGGGTAAACCTGCCGCAGCGGAGCATCAGGCGGCGGGGTGCGGCGCCGTCTCGCCCGGGGTGCCGCTGTCGGCTGCCGGCTTGGATGGGGTCTGCGAGCTCACCGGCTTCGGCGGACGTGGCGGCCTGCCCGCCATGATGTCGTTGACCTGGTCGGCATCGAGCGTTTCCCACTCGAGCAGCGCCTTGGCCATCACCTCGACCTTGTCGCGGTTCTGCTGCAGGAGCCGCGTAGCCAGCTGGTATTGCTCGTCGATGATGCGGCGGATCTCGGCGTCGACCTTCTGCATCGTCGCCTCCGACACGTTCTTGTGCGTGGTCACGGTGCGGCCGAGGAACACCTCGCCGTCGTTCTCGCCGTAGATCATCGGCCCGAGCTCGTCGGACATGCCGTAGCGCGTAACCATGTCACGGGCGATGCCGGTGGCGCTCTCGAAGTCCTGGCGCGCGCCGGTGGTCTTCTGGTTGAGGAACAGCTCCTCGGCGACCCGGCCGCCGAAGGCCATCGCGATCTGCGCCAGCATCTGGTCGCGGTCGAGGCCGTAGCGGTCCTTCTCGGGCAGGAAGAACGTGACGCCGAGCGCGCGGCCGCGCGGGATGATGGTGACCTTGTGGACCGGGTCGGCCCGTGGCAGGAGCCGGCCCACGACCGCGTGGCCCGACTCGTGGTAGGCCGTGGTGCGCCGCTCCTCCTCGGACATCACCATCGAGCGCCGCTCGGCGCCCATCATGATCTTGTCCTTGGCGCGCTCGAAGTCGTCCATGTCGACGAGCCGTTTGTTGCCGCGCGCCGCGAAGAGCGCCGCCTCGTTGACGATGTTGGCGAGGTCGGCGCCGGAGAATCCCGGCGTACCGCGCGCGATGATTTCGGGCACGACGTCCGCCGCGAGCGGCACCTTGCGCATGTGCACCTTGAGGATCTCGGCGCGGCCGCGGATGTCGGGCAGCGGCACGACCACCTGACGGTCGAAGCGGCCCGGGCGCAGGAGCGCCGGGTCGAGCACGTCCGGGCGGTTGGTGGCGGCGATGACGATCACGCCCATGGTGGCCTCGAAGCCGTCCATCTCGACGAGCAGCTGGTTCAGCGTCTGCTCGCGCTCGTCGTTGCCGCCGCCCAGGCCGGCGCCGCGCTGGCGGCCCACCGCGTCGATCTCGTCGATGAAGACGATGCAGGGCGCGTGCTTCTTCGCCTGCTCGAACATGTCGCGCACGCGCGCAGCGCCCACGCCGACGAACATCTCGACGAAGTCGGAGCCGGAGATGGAGAAGAACGGCACCTTCGCCTCGCCGGCGATGGCGCGCGCAAGCAGCGTCTTGCCGGTGCCGGGCGAGCCCACCATCAGCACGCCGCGCGGAATGCGGCCGCCGAGCTTCTGGAACTTGGACGGATCGCGCAGAAAGTCGACCAGCTCGCCGACCTCCTCCTTCGCTTCCTCGCAGCCGGCGACGTCGGCGAAGGTCACGGTGTTGGTCGACTCGTCGAGCATGCGCGCGCG
>JAQSVY010000227.1 GCA_029266935.1 Burkholderiales bacterium | reverse complement strand
CACGACGTGTGGCCGGGCGCCAAGGTAGCGCGGCCGCCCTCCGAAGTCAGCTAGAGCCGAAGCTGCCGAAGTCGAAGCGCGTCCCCGTCGACGTGCGCAGCACCTTGCCGGGCAAGGCCTGCTTGGCGATTTCGATGAAGGTCTCGCCGCTGCAGTGCATCGGAATCAGGCAATCAGGCTCGAATTTCGCGAGCTCGCGCGCAGTGTCGGATGCATAGTCGGCCGACAGGGGCATGAGGTGGAATCCGCCGAGGATGGCGTGAACCTTGGTGACGCCGGAGACCTCGATCGCCGCCTGCACGGTATTGATGATGCCCCGATGACCGCAGGAGGTCACGACGACGAGGCCCTTGCCCTTGACGTGGAAGCAGGTGGCCTGCTCGTGGAGGAAGTCGTCGACCAGCATGGTGCTGGCGCGCTTCTCGCTCGGCAGCCGGGCGGGGTCGCAGCCCATGCCGTCGGGGCCCAGGCCGACCTTCATGCGCGAGGGCTGCGCGGGGCGCTCGAACGAGGTCTGCGCGATCCAGCCGGTCGTGAAGCCGTGCCCGGCGAGGAGCGACGCCTTGTCGGCGAACAGCACCTGCAGCTTCGCCTCGGCGATCGCGCGCCGGTCGAGGACGCCGAAGTTGCGCGGCGCGTTCGCGGGGCCGGTTTCCCGCGCGCAGAAGCATTCTTCGCCGCCGACGTAGAACGGCAATCCTGGCTTGAGCTGGTGGCGATGCGCCGCCAGAAAGCCCGCCATGCCGCCGAAGTGGTCGTAGTGCCCGTGGCTCAGGAGCAAGGCATCGAGCCTGGACGGATCGATGCCGAACATCTCGAGATTGTTGTTGATCGTCTCGGGGGTATAGCCGAAGTCGACGAGCACGCGGCGCGATTCCGCGTCGCGGCGGGATTCGACGAGGAGCGAAAGGCCCCATTCGTTCTGCGGCATCCGCCGCGGCGGCTCGCTGGTCACCGGCTGCTGCCAGCGCTGCACGTTCACTCCCGCGAACCTGCCGGAGGACTCGAAGAAGTGGAAGTAGGAATCGGTGATCACCGTCACCGAGACGCCGTCCACCTCGGGCGGCGCGCCGTGCAGAGGCGGCGCCGCATCGGTTTCAATGCCGGTAAACGCGCCGTTCGCGAGACCCATTCCCGCGCCAGCGGCGGCGAGGAGACGCCGGGGCGAGCGGCTGCCGAGGTAGCTGTCCATTCAGGGGTCCTCCTTCACGAGTGCCATCCTCTTACAAAGCGCCGATGGCCTGCAAGGCGCGGCGGACTTCCTCGACGCTTTCGGCAGTCAGGGGCTCCTGCGGGGCGAGGGGAGGGCCGACCTCGTAGCCCTGCAGTTCGAGCCCGCCCTTGATGCAGGCGGCGAGGTTGTATTTCGCAAAAGCCTGGTTGAGCGCCCAAAGCGGTCGCTGCCGCTCCATGGCTGCCACCCAGTCGCCCTTGCGGCACAGCTCGTAGAGCTCGACGCTCTGCCGTGGCGCGATGCACGCCGGGCCGCCCATCCAGCCGACGCCGCCGATCAGCATCACGCAGGCGGGGATGTGCGAGGACGCGGCGAACACCTGCATGCGTCCCTGCACGCGGTTGATGATCGAGAGCAGGCGCCCGGTGTTGAAGGAGGCGTCCTTGATGTACTTCACGTTCGGGATGCGGCTCAGCCGCTCGATTACCGGCAGGCTCAGGTCCGAGCGCTGGAAGTTCGGGTTCGTGTACAGGACGACCGGGAGCGAGACCGCTTCGGCGATCGCCTTGAAATACGCGAATACGCCCTCGTCGGTGACGGGGAAGTACGCCTCTAGGATGGCGAGGATGCCGCTGCAGCCCAGGCGCTCGAGCTCGCGCGCCTGGAAGACGGCATCCACGATAGTGGTGGAGGCCACGCCGGCCACCACGGGTACCCGGCCGTTGGCAGCCTCGAGGACGACTTCGACCAAGCGGCGGCGCTGCTGCCAGTTCAGATACGCGAACTCCCCCGTCGAGCCCAGCGGGGTGAGCCCGTGCACGCCGGCCTTGATGAGGTCGCCGCAGAGGCGGGCCAGCACCGGCGCATTCACCTCGCCCGACGGGTAGAGCGGCGAGACGACGTAGGGGAAGACGCCGTGGAAGCCTGTCTGGGCCATCCGCGGCATGTTAGCCGCTACGCTGGCGAGCGGCGGCGTTCCAGGGACTTGCGATCCCAGCCGCCGAGGTCCGCCGCCGCGACGTAGGTGCTTTCGAGGAACTGCAGCAGCGCATCGTCCGGCGACGGCGACCCGCGCACCGCGTCGTACGGGAGGATGAACTCGCGCAAGTCCTGGCTGTAGAAAGCGCTGGCCGGCTGCACCTCGGCTTGCGCGAACCCGGCGGGCTCGGGATAGGCGTACGAGTAGAAGGCGGCATGATCGATCGGGCCACCGCCGGGCCAGAAGCCGGCGCTCGAGACTTCGTGCGAATACGCTTCGCGCGCCACCGTGTCCGGAAGGTTGGGGACGCCGCCCGGATGCCGGGGTGCGGGCCGCCCGGAGAAACGCGTCACGGCGAGGTCCGGCGCGCCCCAGAAGTAGTGCACCGGGCTGCATTTGCCGATGAAGCCGCCGCGAAACCGCCGGAACACGCGATCGGCCTGCAGGAGGACGCGCCAGTAGCGGTTGGCGTATTCCGCGTCGTAGGCGTTGTGCAGCCTGTCCTCGTCGAATGGCGTCGGGTCGGCGACCTCGTTCGGCAGGCGGTTGATGTCCACCGCGAGATCGAGCTTCTCCAGCGCCCGCATGACGCGGGCGTAGAAGTCCGCCACCGTCTGCGGCTCGAGCGCAAAGCGGCTCCCGCGACCATCGCTCGACTGCAGGAGAAGCTCATGGTCGACGAAGTCCAAGTCGATCTGGAAGACGCGCTCGCCGTAAGGGACGGGGCCGGTGGTAAGCCCTCTTGGCGTGACGTAGAGCGTGACGTGCCAGGAGTGGTTCAGCCAGCTCGACTTCGCCATGCGAACCTTGCCGACGATCTGCGTCCACAGGTGCAGCGTGGCGCAGGTGTCCTTCCAGGCCTCGAGCGGCAATTCCGGCCACGGCATCGGCCGATGATACGACGACGGCGTCAGGCGTCGCGGGCGAGGCGCCGGAAATGCGCGTCCATCCGTGCGGGATCCGGATCGCCGCGGGTGAACAGCTTGAACGCCCCGATCGCCTGGCCGACGGCCATGTGCCCGCCGTCCATGGTCGCGCATCCGAGCGCGCGTGCCGAACGCAGGAGCTCTGTCTCGAGCGGGACGTAGACGACTTCGGCGACCCAGAGCGACGGCCGCAGCAGCTCCGGCGGTAGGGGCATGCCGGGGGTTTTCTCCATGCCGGTGGGAGTGGCGTGGATGAGGCCGCTTGCCCCGGCGATCGCGGCGCCGACGTCGGCTGCAGCGCTGGCGCGAGAGCCGGAAAGATGCGCATTGAGGCGCGCAGCGAGCGCGGCTGCGCGCGCGGCATCGCGGTCGAAGATCACGAGCTGCTCGGCGCCGAGGCGAAGCACGGCATCGCCGCAGGCGGAGCCGGCGCCGCCTGCGCCGAGGAGCACGACGCGCCG
>JAQSVY010000226.1 GCA_029266935.1 Burkholderiales bacterium | reverse complement strand
GCGGCTCGCCTCGGGCAGCGCGCGCGTCATGTCGGTGTCGATGAACCCGGGCGCGACGCAGTTGACCGTGATGTTGCGGCTGCCGAGCTCGCGCGCGAGCGACTTGGTCATGCCCACCACGCCGGCCTTCGCCGCCGCGTAGTTCGCCTGCCCGGGGTTGCCCGCGGCGCCCACCACCGAGGTGATGTTGATGATGCGGCCCCAGCGCGCCCTCATCATGCCGCGCATCACCGCGCGCGAGAGCCGGAACACCGCGCGCAGGTCGGTGTCGATCACCTCGTCCCATTCCGCGTCCTTCATGCGCAGCGCCAGGTTGTCGCGCGTCACGGCGGCGTTGTTCACCAGGATCAGGATGTCGCCGAACTCCTTCTGCACCGATTCGACCAGGGCATCGCAGGCTGCGACATCGCGAACATTGAGCATACGGCCAGTCTCGGGAATCTTCTTTGCGCCGTCCTCGGTCGTCGCTGTTCCAATCACCTTGGCGCCCTGCTTTGCCAGCGCCGCGGCGATGGCGCGGCCGATGCCGCGCGAGGCGCCGGTGACCAGGGCGATCTTGCCTTCGAGCATGCTCATGCGCCTTTCACCGCGGCGATCGCCTGCTCCAGGGACGCCTTGTCGGTGACAGCGAGGCTTTGCATGGAATCGGAGATGCGCTTGGTCAATCCCGCCAGGACCTTGCCCGGCCCGCACTCGACGACGTGCGTCACGCCGAGCTGCGCCATGGTCTGGATCGTTTCCACCCAGCGCACCGGCGCCGCGGCCTGGCGCACCAGCGCGTCCTTGATCGCCTGCGGGCTGGCGGCGATCCTGACGTCGACGTTGTGGATGACGGGGATCTGCGGCATCGCTACGCGCACTTCCCTGAGGTAGCCCTGCAGCCGCTCGCCGGCGGGCTTCATGAGCGAAGAGTGGAACGGCGCGCTCACCGGCAGCGTCATGGCGCGCTTCGCGCCGCGCGACTTGCAGAGCAGCACCGCGCGCTCCACCGCGGCCTTCTGCCCGGCGATCACCACCTGGCCGGGTGCGTTGAAGTTGACCGCCTGCACCGCGCCCTGCGCCTCGGCGCAGGCGGCACGCACGCCCTGGTCGTCGAGGCCGAGGATCGCCGCCATGGCGCCCTCGCCCTCGGGCACCGCTTCCTGCATCGCCTCGGCGCGGAAGCGCACGAGCGGCAGCGCGTCGCGGAAGAAGATGGCCTCCGCGGCGACGAGCGCCGTGTATTCGCCGAGGCTGTGGCCGGCCAGAAGCGCGGGCTGCGGGCCGCCCGCGACCACCCAGGCGCGGTAGGCGGCATAGCCCGCGGTGAGCATGGCCGGCTGGGTGTTGATCGTCAGGTTGAGCGCTTCCGAGGGGCCTTCCTCGAGCAGGCGGATGAAGTCCTCGCCCAGCACTTCCTTCGCCTCGAGCAGCGACTCGAGGACCTCGGGCACCTCGGCATAGCCGCGCAGCATGCCGACCGATTGCGAACCCTGCCCGGGAAAGACGATCGCGACCTTCATAGCGTGGCGAGGCTCGCGCCCCAGGTGAAGCCGCCGCCGACGCCTTCCATCAGCACGCGGTGGCCGGGGCGGATCTTTCCGGCACGCACGAACTCGTCGAGCGCGAGGGGGATCGAAGCGGCGGAAGTGTTGCCGTGCCGGTCGACGGTGACGACGAGCTTCTCCGGCGGCAGCCCCAGCCTGCGCGCCGTGGCCTCGAGGATGCGCACGTTGGCCTGGTGCGGGATCAGCCAGTCGATGTCGCCCAGCTGCATCCCGGCCGCCGCGACGGTCTCGCGCGCCGCTTCCTCGAGCACGCGCACCGCGAACTTGAACACGCCCTGCCCGTTCATCTGCAGAAATGGCGAGCCGACGATGGCGCCGCCGCAGACGTTGCCAGGCACCGAGAGAAGATCCACCTGGCTGCCGTCGGCGTGCAGCACGCTCGCGTGGATGCCGGGCTGCGGCGCTGCGGTGAGCACCACCGCGCCTGCCCCGTCGCCGAAGAGCACGCAGGTGCCCCGATCATCCCAGTCCAGGATGCGCGAGAACACCTCCGCGCCGACGACCAACGCGCTCTTGTATTGACCGCTTCTTATCAGGGCATCCGCCGTGGCCATTCCGTAGACGAAGCCGCTGCACACCGCCTGCACGTCGAAGGCTGGGCAGCCCTTGACGCCGAGCTTCGCCTGCAGCAGGCAGGCGGTGCTGGGGAAAATGTAGTCGGGCGTGGACGTCGCGACGATGATGAGATCAACTTGAGAAGCGGTCAGACCAGAAGCTTCAAGCGCGCGGGCACTGGCCTGCAGCGCGAGGTCGCTCGAGGACTGGGACTTCTCGGCGATGTGCCGCTGCACGATGCCGGTGCGCTCGCGGATCCAGGCGTCGCTGGTATCGAGGCGCGCGGCGAATTCCGCGTTGGTCATGACGCGCGGCGGCAGATAGCTCCCCGTGCCGGCAATGCGCGAATAAATCATGAGGGCACCGCCAGGCCCGGAGGCAGAGTCGCGTCGACCTGGGCCATCTGCGAGGCGATCCGCTGCGGTACGTTATTCCTGACCTCCTCCACCGCGCGCTCGAGCGCCTGGCCGAAGGCGTAGGCGTCGGCCGAGCCGTGGCTCTTGATGACGATGCCGCGCAGGCCGAGCAGGCTCGCGCCGTTGTACTTGCCCGGGTCCATGCGGCCGCGCAGCGCGCCGAACACCGGGCGCGCCAGCCAGGCGATGAACATGCGCCAAGGGCTGCTGGTGAATTCTTTCCTGATGAAATGGAAAAGCATCTTGGCCACGCCCTCGGACGCCTTGAGCACCGAATTGCCCACGAAGCCGTCGCAGACCACCACGTCGATGGTGCCCTTGTAGATGTCGTCGCCTTCGACGTTGCCGTAGAAGTTCAGGCCGCTCGCGCGCAGCAGCTCGCCGGCGCGCTTCACGGTCTCGTTGCCCTTGATGTCCTCGACGCCGATGTTGAGCAGCCCCACCGAGGGCCCCTCCTTGTGCTCCACTGCCGCAACGAGCATCGCGCCCATCACGCCGAACTGCATGAGCTGCTCGGGGGTGCAGTCGACGTTGGCGCCGAGGTCGAGCACGTAGGTATAGCCGCCCTTCATGTTCGGCAGCACGGTGGCGATCGCCGGACGGTCGATGCCGGGGATGGTCTTCAGCACGAAGCGCGAGATCGCCATCAGCGCGCCGGTGTTGCCCGCGCTCACGGCGGCGTGCGCCTCGCCGTTCTTCACCAGGTTGACCGCCACGCGCATCGAGGAGTCCTTCTTCGCGCGCAGCGCCTGCGCCGGCGGTTCGTCCATCATGACCACCTCCGCTGCGGCGTGCACGCGCAGACGCGGGCCCGGCCGGGCGCCGCGCGCCGCGAGCTCCGCCTCGAGCGCGTCGCGCAGGCCCACCAGCACGATGTCGACGTCGGCCGAACGCGCCTGGAAGGCGAGCGCGGCCGGCACCGTTACATGCGGGCCGTGATCGCCCCCCATGCAATCGACGGCGACGGTGATCAGCGGGCTACTCTTCTTTGGACTTGACGACCTTCTTGCCGCGGTAGAACCCGGT
>JAQSVY010000225.1 GCA_029266935.1 Burkholderiales bacterium | reverse complement strand
GTCGCGAACATCTGGCTGTTCTTCTACACGCCGCAATACGGGCTCCTCGAGCAGATTACCGGCCTGTTCGGCGCGACCCCGCGCAACTGGCTCGGCTCGAAGGACACGGCGCTGTTCGCGGTCATCGTGGTGGCGATCTGGAAGGAGGCGGGCTTCTTCATGATCTTCTACCTCGCCGCGCTGCAGGCGATTCCGCCCACGCTCGCCGAGGCGGCGGCGCTCGAGGGCGCCTCGCGCTGGACCTACTTCCGGCGCGTGCAGTTCCCGCTCCTCATGCCGACGACGCTGTTCGTGCTGGTCAACGCGGTGATCAACGCCTTCCGCATGGTCGACCACATCGTGGTCATGACCAAGGGCGGGCCGGACAATGCGACCTCGCTCCTCCTGTTCTACGTCTACACGGTCGGCTTCAATTTCTGGGACACGACCTATGCCGCCGCGCTGACCACGGTGCTGCTGGTGCTGCTCGCCGGCGCCGCGGCGGTGCAATACGGCTGGCTCGAGCGGCGGGTGCACTACCGATGAGATGGCAACGCGCGTTCCCCTCCCCCTTGCGGGGAGGGGCAGGGGTGGGGGGCGACGGGTCGGGTCGGGACCTCGCCGTTCCTAGCCTTGCGGCTGATACAGGGGGGCATTCCTGTCGGATGCTGGGCTCCATGCCCGCGCCCCCCACCCCGCTCGGGCTTCGCCCGAGTCGGCCCTCCCCTCTGGGGGGAGGGAAAACGTGGTGACCACCACCCGCCCCGACCCTTACGCCCCCACAGGCGCCTGGCGGGCGATCGAGACCGCCGCCGCCTGGACGCTCGCGGTGCTCTGGGTGCTGCCGCTCGCCTACGCGATCTGGGCGGCGTTCCATCCGCCCGAGTTCACGACGCGCTTCGAGCTCTCCGCGCCGCTCACCCTCGACAATTTCGCGCGGGCCTGGGTCGCCGCGCCCTTCGCGCGCTACTTCCTCAACACCTTCGTGCTCGTCACCATGATCCTCGCCTGCCAATTGGTGCTGTGCACGCTCGCGGCCTACGCCTTCGCGCGCTACGATTTCCGCGGCCGCGATATCGCCTTCGCGCTGGTCCTCGCGCAGCTGATGATCATGCCCGACGTGCTGATCGTCGAGAACTACCGCACGATGGCGAGGCTCAACCTCGTCGACACCATCCCGGCGATCGCGCTGCCTTACGTCGCCTCGGCCTTCGGCATCTTCCTGCTGCGCCAGACCTTCAAGACGGTGCCGAAGGAGCTCGACGACGCCGCCCGGGTCGAGGGCGCGGGCCCGCTCCAGGTGCTCACCAAGGTCTACGTGCCGCTCGCGAGGCCGATCTACGTCGCCTATGGCCTCGTCTCGGTGAGCTACCACTGGAACAACTTTCTCTGGCCGCTGATCGTCACCAACTCGGTCGAGGCGCGGCCCTTGACCGTGGGGCTCCAGGTCTTCTCCTCGGGCGACCAGGGCATCGACTGGTCGATCATCTGCGCCGCGACGCTGATGACCTCCGCGCCGCTGCTCTTGGGCTTCCTCCTCTTCCAGCGTCAGTTCGTGCAGAGCTTCATGCGGGCCGGGATCCGGTAGCTGTTGTGAAGCGCTGCCGGTTGTCCCATGTTCCGGGCAGGAGAACGCCCATGTCGAAGATCGAGCGGGTCACCGTCGCCCTTCCGGCGGAGGCGCTGGAAACTGCGCGGGCCGCCGTCGAAAGCGGCGAATACGCCTCGACCGGGGAGGTCGTGCGCGACGCCCTGCGGCTGTGGGAGCACCACCGCGCGCTGCAGGCGCAGGAGATCGCACGGCTGCGCAAGGCCTACGCGGAAGGGATCGCCAGCGGATCGGCGGGACCGCTGGACATCCAGCGGATAAAGCGTGACGCCCGGGCGCGCTTCGACGCGATGAAGAAGCGGTCTCGTGCCTAGGATCAGTCTGAGCGCTCAGGCTGAGATCGATTTCGACGACATCTGGTTCAGCATCGCCTTGAGCAGTCCGCGTGCGGCCGACCGCATGCTCGATCGATTGGCCTACAGAATGTCGATGCTCGAGGACTTTCCGGAGTTGGGACCGGCGCGCCCCGAGCTTGGGGCGGGAGCGCGTGTGCTGGTCGAAGGGAACTACCTCATCATCTACAGGCTCGTTTCCGATGAGGTCGAAGTCGTGCGCGTCATGCATGGTGCCCGCGACCTCCGGAGGCTGTTCTGAAGCTTATCACCCTGGAAAGGTGTGCGCAGCGAGCAGCCGCTCCGCCAGCTCCACGAACCCCTCCGCTCCCCGGCTCGGCGTGACGAAGGCCGGCCAGTGCTTCAGGCGCTTCCCGGCGTCGCGGATGTTGGCGACGCCGACCGCGAGCGGGAAGGCGGCAAACATCGGCTCGTCGTTCGGCGAATCGCCCGCGAACAGCACGCGCCCGGGCTCGCGCTGCGCGTCGAACCCGAACTCTGTTCGCAGCATCTCCCGCGCCATGCCGAGCTTGTCGTACTCCCCGAACCAGGCGTTGACGTGGATCGAGCTGACCTTCGCGGTCGCGCCCGCCGCCTCGCAGATCCGCACGATTGCATCGATGCTTTCGGGCGGCAGCGGCTCGACGTCCTCGCGGAAATCGATGGCGAGGTCGGCGATCCGGTAGGGCTGGTCGGCGGCGAGCGCCGCGCCGGGCACGCGCGCCAGGATCTCCTTCGCGAGCGCATCGAGCTTCTCGCGGTTCTGCGCCCGCTCGGCCTCCGAGGCGCGAAAGCGGCGGATCATCCGCCGCGCCGCGTGGTCGTAGCGGAAATAGAAGGCGCCATTCTCGCCGACCACGCCCTCGACCGGCCAGAAGCGCGCGATGAGGTCGCACCAGCCGCCCGGTCGCCCGGTCACGGGGACCACCTTCAGCCCGGCTTCCTGCAGCCGCTCCAGCGCCGCATAGGAGGCGGCCGGCAGCCGCCCCTCCGTGGTGATGGTGTCGTCAATGTCGGTCAGCACGAAGGCGACACCGCGCGCGGCGGCGTCGGGGAGCTCGGAGAGGGGCTTCATGCGCCGGCGCCCGCTATGGCCGGATGGAAGAGTCGCTTTGCGGGACCGCACGCATCTTCCCTCCCCCCGGAGGGGAGGGCCGACTCGGGCGAAGCCCGAGCGGGGTGGGGGGCAAGGGCATAGAGCGCGGACGGCGGCGGTGCAATCGGCAGGGTGTTTCGATCGTCGACAAGGGACCCGGCCCGGCGCCCCCCACCCCGCTGGGCCTGCGGCCGAGTGGGCCCTCCCCGCGAGGGGGAGGGGAATGCTCGCTCCGACGAGGTCCGCTCATGCGCTTGCCGGCGCCCTCAAGTGAAACGACTTCGCCCGGGTCAGGTGCTCGTAGCCGAGCACTGAGAGGGTGACGCCGCGGCCGCTGTTCTTGACCCCGGTCCAGGCCAAGGCCGGGTCGAGGTAGTCGCAGCGGTTCATGAACACGGTGCCGGTCTCGAGCTTGCCGCCGAGGGCGATCGCCGCCTCCTCGCCAGATCGCGGCGGTGAGGCCGTAATCGCTGTCGTTCATGAGGGCGACCGCCTCCTCGTCGGAGGCGACCTTCATGATGCCGACGGCCGGCCCGAAGGTCTCCTCCTTCATCACGCGCATGGAATGGTCGACATTCACCAGAACCTGCGGCGCGAGGTAGGGCGTGCCGGGGCGGCTGCGCTCGAAGGAGCTCTCCTCGATCAAGGCCCGCGCGCCCTGGCGCAGCGCCTCCGCCACCTGGCCGCGCACGAACTCGGCGGCGGAGGCGCGCACCATCGGCCCGAGCGTGGTGTCCGGATCGGTCGGGTCGCCGAGCACATAGGCGGAGGTCAGCGCCGCGGCGCGTTCGACGAACTCGTCATAGAGCCGCCCATGCACATAGATGCGCTCGATGCCGCAGCAGGATTGGCCGGAATTGAAGAAGGCGCCATCGACGAGGTTCTCGACCGCATGGGCGAGATCGGCGTCGGCGCGCACATAGGCCGGGTCCTTGCCGCCGAGCTCGAGGCCGACGCCGATGAAGCTGCCGGATGCCGCCCCCTCAATTGCAGCGCCGCCCGAGACCGAGCCCGTGAAGGCGACGTGGTCGATCGGAAGCCGCCGGATCGCCTCGCCCGTGGTCGCTTGCGACATGTGCACGGCCTGGAGCAGCCCGACGGGCAGGCCGGCGGCTCCGGCCGCCTCCGCCATCCGCTCGGCGCAGAGCGGCGTCTGGTGCGAGTGCTTGAGGATCACCGCGTTGCCGGCCATCAGCGCCGGCACGACCGCGTTCAC
>JAQSVY010000224.1 GCA_029266935.1 Burkholderiales bacterium | reverse complement strand
GTTCGCCTACGGCGTGTACGTCGGCGAGGTGGCGGCACCCCTGCTCGTCATCATCGGCTTCTACGCGCGCATTGCCGCGCTCGTGATGGCCCTGAACATGGTGGCTGCGGTCTATCTCGCGCACCTCCAGGACATCTTCGCCCTCGGCCGGGGCGGCGGCTGGGCGATCGAGCTACAGGCCTTTTATGTCTTCACCGCGCTCGCCGTGGCCCTGATCGGCCCCGGACGCTTTAGCGTGCGGGAGAACTAGTTGTGTAAAGCCGATAGGTTGTTCATCGCCAAGCCGAGTCGGCGGATAGGCGGATGGTAGTCCAGGCTGGCATGAGGGCGGTGCCAGTTATAGCGATGCAGCCAAGGAAGCAAGGCTTTGGCACGATCCCTATAGTCGGCGTATCGCGGCACGTAGGCCCACTCGCGTAGCGCCGTCTGGATGAAGCGCTCAGCCTTGCCGTTGGTCTGCGGCCGGCGGGGCCTGGTGAAGGAGTGCTTAAGGCCAAGGCGGCGGCAGGCTCGTGCGAAGGTCTTTGAGCGATAGGCACTGCCGTTGTCGGTCAGCAGGCGCACGATCCTGACCCCAAGACGCCGGTAGTAGGCGATCAGCCGAGCAAGAAACCGGGCCGCGCTCAAACCTCGCTCGTCGCGATAGAGCTCGCAGTAGGCGACGCGGGCATGGTCGTCCACCGCCACATGCAGGAATTCATACCCGACCCCTATGCTGTGCCTTGAGCGATCGTGCGTGACGCGGTGTCCCGGGCGCCAGAAGCGCGACAGCCGCTTGATGTCCAGATGCACCAGGTCGCCAGGGTGCTCATGCTCATAGCGCTGCACCGGCGCCTTGGGATCCAGAACCTCGAGTCGATTCAAACCCAGCGCCTTGGCATAACGCGCCACAGTGCTCAAGGGCGCCCGTACCAACTTGGCGATCTCGCGATACGAGCGCCGCTCGCGCCGCAGCTGCTCGATCGTCTTGCGCTGGCGTCCATTGAGGGCGCTGCGCAGCCGCTTGGGGCGTGAGCCCCGGTCGCAAAGACCCGCACTGCCTTCCGATTTGTAACGGGCCACCCACTTGTAAATCGATCTTAAGGAAACGCCCGCTGCTGCTGACGCAGCCGCGGGCGTTAAAACCCGTTCCAATACCTGCTTCACAACCCTTTCTCGACCCAACGGCGTCAATCGGGCATTCTTGTGCATGTTCATTGAGGGCTCCCTTAGGCGGTTCTGACGTCTTGACAACATCAGCTTCGCCTAACAGCCTTCAATGAACAACCTATCGAGAAATCACAACTAGTCGGCCCTACAGGGTCCTAGCAGCCCAACTGCGCCGCGAGCGCGACGAAATCGGCGGCAGAAATGTCGGCGCAAGCCGGATCTGGTGCGAGGTCGGTGCGCTGTCCGGGGCCGTGCTCGGTTGGTCGCGCGACGAACGCGGTGCGCAGGCCCTGCGCTTTTGCGGCCTTGAGGTCGTTGTTGTGCGCGGCCACCATCGTCACTTCTCCGGGCGGCAGGCCGAGATGGCGGCACGCCGCGCGATACGCCTCTGGCAACGGCTTGTAGGCACCCGCCGTCTCGGCACCGAGGATGCAATCCCACGGCAGCCCGGCATACCTGGCGAGGTTCACCATCAGCGCGATGTTGCCGTTCGAGCAGGGCGCGATGATGAGCTTCTTCTTCATGCGCACCATGCCTTCCACCACGTCGGGCCACGGCTCGAGCCGGTGCCAGGCGCGGTTCATGTGGTCGAGGTCGGCGTCCGCGAGGCCCGTGATCGCGTAGCGGCGCACGAGGGCGTCCAGGCTTTCGCGATGCAGGACGTCGAGAATCGTCCATTCGCGCCGGCCCGAGCGCACCTCCTCCATCGAAGGCTGGTAGAGCCGGCGCCACTCGATCGCGAACTCGAGCCAGTCGATCGCCGGCAGGCGCTTCTCGCGGGCGAAGGCGGCAAGGTCGCGGCTGACGCTCGTGCGCCAGTCGACCACGGTGCCGAACACGTCGAAGAGGCAGGCCCTCATCGGTAGAGAAGCACGCTCTTTCTCTCCTCGATCCAGGCCTTTTCGTCGGCAGCGGCGAGCGCATCGAGGTCGCCCGGCTCGGCCGCGGGATCGTCGACCCACGTGCGCAGCGCCTCGCCGCCGTTGATGAGGTCGATGGCAAGGCGCTCGCGCTCGTACTCGTACGCGAAGTCGCGCCACAGCGACTCGCCGGGGCGGAGCTTGCGCAGCGCCTTGAAGGCAAGCGCCATCAGCCGCCAGGGGCGGAAGCGCTCATGCTCGTAGGACAGTCCCTCGACGTGGATCTGCATACCGGCGCAGAGCTTGCCGGCGTGCTTCTGGAAGGTCGGCTCGAACCAGCACTCGCGCAGGCGGCAGCCGCGCAGCCATCCGGAAGAAAGGTTTTCCATGGTCGAGATGAGTTCCTTCGGCTCCATGTCCGGTGCACCCAGAACCTCGAGCGGCCGCGTCGTGCCGCGGCCTTCCGAGAGCGTAGTGCCTTCGAGCATCACCGTCCCAGGATAGCAGCGCGCCATCGACAGGCTGGCGGCGTTCGGGCTCGGATTCACCCACGCGCGGCTGCCCAGCGGCCAGCCGTAGCCGGGCGCGGCGTGCGGCTTCCAGCCTTCCATGCGCACCACCTCGCACTCGACGTCGAGCTCGAGCGTGCGCACGAACCAGCGCGCCGCCTCGCCGAGCGTGAGGCCATGGCGCATCGGCAGCGGCCCCGCGCCGACGAAGCTCTCCCACCCCGCGCGCAACCGCAGCCCCTCGACGGGGCGGCCGGCGGGATTGGGCCGGTCGAGCACCCAGACCGCCTTCCGGCGCGCCGCTGCCTCTTCGAGCACGTAGCGCAGGGTGGTGAGGAACGTGTAGACGCGGCAGCCAAGGTCCTGCAGGTCGACGAGCAGCACGTCGAAGCTGTCCATCATCGCGGCGCTCGGCCGGCGCACGGTGCCGTAGAGGCTGAACACCGGGATGCCGTGCCTCGGATCGGTGAAGTCGGGCGACTCCACCATGTTGTCCTGCTTGTCGCCGCGCAGCCCGTGCTGCGGGCCGAACGCCGCCGTAAATTTCAGATCGTTCAGCTGCATGAGGGCATCGAGCGAATGCTCAAGATCCGCAGTCACCGAGGCCGGGTGCGCAAGCAGCGCCATGCGCCTGCCGTGCAGCGGCTTGCGCAGCGCACGGTCCTCCAGCAGCCGGTCGATGCCGAACTTCACAGCTCGAGCGCGAACGCGTCGCGATGGTGGAAGTCCGGCTTGCCCGGCGGGTGCCTGAGCGCCCAGTAGGAAAGCGAGCCGTCCGCGGCCTCGATCACGGCGGCGAGCCCGATGAGAAGTCTCCTGCCTTCAACTCTGATCAATGCCTCGAGCTCCAGCTTGCCGGGGCCGCGGCGCACCGCGATGCCCGGGGCGAGCGCCGGATCGGAGAGCATCGCTCCTTCGCGGTAGCATCTGAACGCGTGCGCCGCCCATTCCCCCGAGGGCGAGAGGTTGAACTCATGGTAAGCGGGCGCGTCCGCGGGGGCGACGAAGATTTCGCAGCAGGTGTGCTCCCATAGCCCGGACACGGCGCG
>JAQSVY010000223.1 GCA_029266935.1 Burkholderiales bacterium | reverse complement strand
AGCACCTTCGGCCGCATCAGGGTGATCGGCCCCTCGACCTCGGGCGCGGCGAGCATGTCGTCGATGGCCTCGATCAGGCGGTCGTTGAAGTGCCCTTCGGGAAAACCGAGCTCGCGGTAGGCGCGCTGGAACAGCGGATAGGCGCCGGCGTAGCTCGACACGAGCGCGCGCGAATCCAGCGCCTCCAGCACCCGCACGTAGGGCGCATAGCGCGCGAAATTCGCGGCATCGAGGGTTGCTTCCTCGCCGCCCCCCTTCACGACAAATGCTCCCGGGACCGCCTTGAGCGGAATCATCCGCTGCGGCGCGGCCTCACGCGGCAGGTTGTCGACCGTCGCCACAATGCGGCGGATGAGCTGAGTGGGGAGAACCATCTCGGCGAACGCCTCGCGGCCCATCAGATCCACCAGCGCATGGCGCGCCATCGTGTCGCTCATCTCCAGCGTGGGCAGCGGCTTCGCCGCCGCGTGCGACTCGGGCGCCGGAAGCGGATGCCGGACCTCGGGCTGCGCGCTGGGCGGCGGCGCCGGGGCGGGCTTGGGCACCGGCTCGGCCTGCGCCTGCACGGCAGGGGTTTCCGCGGGCAACGACCAGCCGTAGAAACCCCGCGTCTGCCACCAGGCGTAGGTGCCGGCGAGACCGACGACCAGCGCAATGGCGAGCGCCGGCACCAGCCACGAGGGGAAGCTCTCGTCGCGCCGCAGATGCGGCCTGTCGTCGTCAACGGACCAGTCTTCCATTTCGCACCTCCCCGTATTTCTGCCGACGATCGGGCGAGAATACGCCGGTGCAGATTTAGCTGCCACCATCGCGTTGTGCCGGACGGCTCCCACCTGGAACGAGTGATGCGCTACCACGAGCGCACGAAGCACCATTTCAACCGCTTCGCCGCCGGGCCGGGTCAGCTCGACTGGGTGAACCAGCCCGACCCGTTCCGGCGCTACGCCGGCGCCGCGCTCACGCGGCTGCCGCTCCTCGGACCCGACGAGCCGCCGGTCTCGCCGCCCTACGAGAGCCTCTACGTGCGCGGCGCCGTGCCGGCCGTGCCGCTGACAATCCGCAGTCTATCCCGCCTGCTCGAGTACTCGCTCGCGCTCTCCGCATGGAAGCAGGCCGGGACGACGCGCTGGGCGCTGCGGGCGAATCCCTCGAGCGGCAACCTGCATCCCACGGAGGGCTATCTGCTCCTGGGTGGTGTTGCCGAGCTCGGCACCTCGCCGGGACTTTTCCATTACGCGCCGGCCGAACACGGCCTCGAGCGGCGCGCCGGCTGCCCGCCGGAACTGTACGCGCGCCTGCTGCGCGGTTTTCCGCCCCAGGCGCTCCTCGTCGGCCTCTCCTCGATCTACTGGCGTGAGGCCTGGAAGTACGGCGAGCGGGCCTTCCGCTACTGCCAGCACGACGCCGGCCACGCCATCGGGGCGCTGCGCATCGCGGCGGCGACGCTCGGCTGGTCGGCGCTGGTGCTGGAGGGCGTGGCGGATGAGACGATCGAGGCGCTGCTTGGCCTCGACCGGGCGGAGGATTTCGAGGGCGCCGAGCGCGAAAGCGCGGAGCTCGTCATGGCGCTCTGGCCGGGAGAAGCGCTGGCAGGACCTGCACGTCTAGATGTGGATGCGGTGCGGGACCTGAAAATACAGGACTGGTATGGGAAGGCGAACCGGCTGAGCCGCGACGACCCGGTGCGCTGGGGCGTCATCGATACCGTTTCGGAAGCATCGCGAAAGCCGTGAGCTCCGCCGGTCAGATCATCCGCCAGCGACGCAGCCTCCTCGCGTGCGACGGCAGGACCGCGATTCTGGCCGAGCGTTTCTACCGTATGCTCTCTCGCACCATGCCGGTGCCCGGGGACGCGATCCCCTGGGCGCCCGCCATCCACTTCGGCCTGTTCGTGCATCGCGTCGAGGGCATCGAACCGGGCCTGTACGCGATGGCCGCCAGGACATCGCCGGCGACGGCGCGTTCTCGCTCGGCATGATCGCCGAGTACCAGGCGAGCCTGGTCGCGCACGGGCCGTCGTTCTACCGGCGCCTGTTCTGGGAGGCCGGCGCGATCGGGCAGGTGCTCTACCTCGAGGCGGAAGCGGCCGGCGTGCGCGCGACCGGCATCGGCTGCTTCTTCGACGATCCCGTGCACCAGGTCTTCGGCCTGCGCAATCTCGAGTTCCAGTCGCTCTACCACTTCACGGTCGGCGGCTACGTCGACGATCCGCGCCTGACGACGCTGCCGCCTTACGGGCGCGAGAGGTCCTAGCGGATATCATCCCGGCCGGGACCTGCACCGCCGGGAGCGAAGATGGAGAAGTGGTTCGACCTTTACCGCAGCATCGTCATGCCCGCGCACGCCGACGTCTACGGACACCTCAACGTGCGCAACTACGCCGCGTTTTTCGACGATGCCGGCTGGCATATCCCCGCCATGGCGGGCCTGAAGCTCTCCGAGATCCAGGCGCGGGGCCTGGGCACGGTGACGGCGAGCCTGAGCATCGACTTCCTGCACGAGGTGCAGGTCGGGCAGCTCATCCTCATCAAGGGCGCTATCAGCCGCGTGGGCACCAAGAGCTTCAGCTACGAGATGCGTTTGTACGAAGCGGACTCGATGCGCCACTGCGCGACGCAGAAGTCCACCGAGGTGTGCTTCGACACGAAGAAGCGCCAGGGCGTGCCGCTTCCCGAGGACGTCGCCGCCAGCCTCAGGGCGATCGCGCTTCCCTCGAAGTGAACACGTCGCGCGCGCACAGGCCGAGCGCAAGCGCTACGTAGACACCCGCGAGTGCGCCGCGCGACAGGCGCATCTCGAACCCCGGCGTGAGCCGGCGCGGCACGACGTGATAGTCGGTGACGTACGCGACCGCCGAGGTCAGGGCGCCGCCTGCAAGCGCGCGCAAGCGGGTGCGCCCTCTGTGACCGGCGAGCATCTCGTAGACGCAGGCCCAGAAGATCGACGCGCCGTAATTCGCGATCGCGCCCGTGGCGGTGTACTTCATCGAGACCGTGTTCTTCCTCCCGGCGCGTTCGCCCCAGAGGACGTGGCTGGTCGCGTTCAGCGCCGCGGCCGAGGATCCGGTGGCGCGCTTCGCGGCGACGGACGCGACGAGCGTCACTGCCGCCGCGGCGAGCGTTCCGGACACGACGGCCCGTCCGGCCAATGCTTGTGCGTCCATGGCCTTGGCGCAGCAAGCGGCATTCCCGCGCTCAGCGAAGCTCGCGATAGATCTCGGCGAGTGAGCGCTTGCGCGTGTCTTCCGCGGCCAAGGCCTGCAGCTTGCGCGTGTCGCCGGCGGCGATGTCGAGGGCGAGCGCGCGGGCTTCCTCGGCCGTCAGGTTGCGCACGTGCACGCGCGCGAAGCAGCGGCCCGGGCGGATGAGCGCATCGTCGAGGTCGCCGACGTTCGGCAGGTTGGTCGAGAAAATGATCTTGCGCCCCTGCGCGCGCACCACGCCGTCGGCGATGGCGAGGAAGCGGTGCAGGTGCTCGTTGCCGTCGGCGCGCGGCTTCAGCAGGTGGTCGGCGTCCTCGACCACGAATGCGTCGTCCGACCCGGTGATGAACTTGACGAAGATCTCGTCGGCGGCGAGCGCCTTCATGTCGCCGGTGTAGAGCGCCTGCGCCGGCTCGCCTTTGCGGCGCGACATCTCGCCCAGGATCGCGCGGATGAGCCGCGTCTTGCCGGTGCCCGGCGGCCCCTGCAGGACGAGCACGGTCTCCGGCGCGTCGAGGTAGCGCGCGATGAACGCCTGCACGCCGCCCTTGATCTCGGGGTAGGCAGCGTCGTGCAGCACGTCGGTCGCAAGCTCCTCGATCGAGGCGCTCTCGAGCTGCCCGTCGGCAGTGCGGAAGTTCCAGTCGATCGAGAACATCGGCTCGGTGATCCGGGTTGAGCCGGCCTTGTCGGCGATGCGTTTGAGCGTCGCCTCGGCGCGCGCGATGTCCGCCGCCCAGGCGTGGAACGAGACCGAGCAATAGTCGGCCTTGCGCATGCCGTAGGTGGCGACGAAGACTCCCTCACCGTCGAGGATGAGCGACGCGGCGCCGAGTCGCTCGGCGCGCCATGCGGGGTCGAGCGCGATCGCATCGAGCAGCACCTCCAGCTCGACGCGCGCCGCGAAGCGCAGCTCGCGGAAGATCGGGTAGCGCGCGGCGCCCTCGTCGAGCGCCTGCGCGAAGCGATTCTTCAGTACCAGGTCGGCGAAGTCCCAGACCTGTTTGGTGAGTCCGCTGAAACGCAACTTGTCCATAAAAAGAGCCGGGGTTGCCCCCGGCCAAATCACTCCTAGTGAACGGTTTCGAGTTGCACGGCTTCGTCCCCCTCCATGCCCTCGGAATACTGGGCCTGCGGCGGCAGGTAGACGTAGCGCACCTCCAGTCCTTCGGAATGGGGGACGAAGCCGACGCCGGCCTCGACCACGGCGCGCAGCTCGCCGCCGGCGTAGACCAGCGCGACGTAAGACTGCGGCACGTAGATCAGCATCGTCGTCCTCCCTTCCCTCCACCACATCCTGCAAATGAAAAAGCCCGGGCACCTTGCGGTGCAAAGCCGGGCTCTGGAAACAAAAAGCCCGGAGCGCTTGCGCGGTCCGGGCCCGAAGGGAGCGAGCGCTATCGCGCTAACTGTCCCCCTTGTCCGGACGCACGCGGTCCTCGCCGGTATGCCGGCGATTCCTTGTGCAAATCGGATTCAGCGTTCGTTGCATCATTTCCTCGAACCAGAAGGGCGGGCATTCTCCTGACGCCGCTCTTCGGCGTCAAGCACCAAACGGCGTAACGTAAGGTTCGTGGCGCCGGCGCGACAAAACGGCGTAAGGAGGCATCCCATGAACATGCGAGTCACCGTATTCCTTGCCGCATTGATGCTGGCCGGCGCCGCTGCGGCGCAGAAGGCCGAGGTCTTTTCCGACGGCGGCGCCGCGATCCGCGGCTACGACCCGGTCGCCTACTTCACCGAGGGCAAGCCGGTGAAGGGAAAGCCGGAGTTCGCCCACCAGTGGAAAGGCGCCACCTGGCGCTTCGCGAGCGCCGCCAACCGCGACCGCTTCGCCGCCGCCCCGGAGCAGTACGCGCCGCAGTACGGCGGCTACTGCGCTTACGGCGTGGCGAGCGGCTACGCGGTGAAGACCGAGCCCGACGCCTGGAGCGTGGTGGACGGCAAGCTCTACCTCAACTACGACCGCAGCGTGCAGGCGAGCTGGGTGAAGGACACCCTAGGCTACATCCGCAAGGCGGACGCGAACTGGCCCAGGGCGCTGGAGCGCTAGGCGCTTACGGGTCTTTCTTTTCCGGCGATGCCGGAACGAGCGCCGGCGCCGAGCCGCCGGCGGCGGCGCTGGCTTCGCTCGTCGCGAGCTGCGGTTCCTGCTCGCGCTGGATGCGCAGCGCCGCGATGGTCGCGTCGTCGAGGGCGCCGCTCGCCGGGATGCCGCGCGAGAGCTGGAACTGCACGAGCGCGGCCTGGGCCTCGCCGGAGAGGTCGCCGTCGATGCGGCCGGAGTAGAAGCCGGTGTGATGCAGCTGCTCCTGCGCGAGCTTG
>JAQSVY010000222.1 GCA_029266935.1 Burkholderiales bacterium | reverse complement strand
CGGCACGCCGGCGCGGTACTTGCGCCACGCCTCGAAGAACATGTCCCGCACCTGCTCGCGCGTGGGGCTAAACATCGCGCCTTGTCTTGCCTTTGAATTCACACAAGTCCCGGATCACGCATTCCGGGCAGCCCGGCTTGCGCGCCAGGCACACGTAGCGCCCGTGCAGGATCAGCCAGTGGTGCGCGTTCTGCAGGTACTCGGGCGGCGTGAATTTCAGCAGTTTTTCCTCAACGGAAAGAACATCCTTTCCTGGCGCCAATCCCGTGCGGTTCGCGACGCGGAAGATGTGCGTGTCGACCGCTACCGTTGGCTGGCCGAATGCGGTGTTCAGTACGACGTTCGCGGTCTTGCGTCCCACGCCGGGCAGGCTCTCGAGAGCCTCGCGGTCCCAGGGGACCTTTCCCGAATGATCCCGGATGAGGATCTCGGACAGCCCGACGACGTTCTTCGCCTTGGTGCGGAACAGGCCAATGCTCTTGATGCATTCCTCCAGCCCGGCCACGCCAAGCTTGACGATCTTCTCCGGCGTGGCGGGGAAGAGCTTGCGCGTGGCGAGGTTCACCGACTTGTCGGTCGCCTGCGCCGATAGCACCACCGCCACCAGCAGCTCGAAGGGGCTGCCGTACTCGAGCTCGGTGGTGGGCGAGGGGTTCGCGGCCTGGAAGCGGCGGAAGATCTCGCGGCGCTTCTGCGGGTTCACGCGCGGCGCCCGCGCGCGAGGATATCAGCGAGAATCTTCTTGCGATCCCGGGGCGAAGTAGAAGGTTCTTTTCTCTTCAGTCGTTTTATCCGTTGCCTGGCGCGCTCGCCTGCGGCGCGCCTGAGCGCGGCGGTCCAAGCGCCCGCGCGCGGCACCATCTCGATGCAGTCGACGGGGCACGGCGGCACGCACAGCTTGCAGCCGATGCACCAGGGCTCGACCACGGTGTGCATGAGGCCGCGCGCGCCGACGATCGCGTCCACCGGGCAGGCAGCAATGCACAGCGTGCAGCCGATGCAACGGCTTTCGTCGATCAGCGCTACGGGGACCGGCTTCATAGGGGAGAGTATGCACGCCCCGTGTCGCGCGCGAGGTGCTCGTGCGTCACCTTCCCGGCCTTGACCTGGATGCCGGTGCGCAGGTCTTCCGCTGTTCGGCTTTCCAGAATCATTCTTATATAAGGAAGGACAGACCGCTCAAGCGCAAGGCTCGCGGTGCGCGCGCAGGCCGCGGGCATGTTGGGTACGCAGTAGTGCACCACGCCTTCCTCGACGTAGATCGGCGCGCTGTGCGAGGTGGCGCGGGAAGTTTCCGCGATGCCGCCCTGGTCGATGCCCACGTCGACCAGCGCCGAGCCGCGCCGCATGGTGCGCAGCATTGCACGCGTGATCAGCCTGGGCGACATCTGGCCGGGCGTGAGCACGCCGGCGATGATCAGATCCGCCGATTGGACTTCTGGTGCGTCCGTCCGATACTGCGCTCGGGGATACTTCTCCCGTAAATCAGGGAAGCGCTTTTGGGTCTTCGCATAGACCGTCACATCAGCGCCGATGCCGTGCGCGAGGTGCAGCGCGTTCGCGCCGACGTTGCCCGCGCCGAGGATCACCACTTTGCCCGGCGCGATGCCTTCGACACCGGGAAGCAGCACACCGCTGCCGGCGTTCTGCTTCTGCAGGCACCAGGCGCCGACCTGGACCGCCAGCCGCCCGGCGATCGCCGACATCGGCGCGAGGATCGGCAGGCCGCTCGCCTGGCCGACGGTCTCGAAGGCGACGAAGGTCGCGCCCGAGGCGAGCGCGGCGTCGAGGAGCTCCGGGGCCGGCCCGAAGTGCTGGAAGCCGAACACCGTCTGGCCCGGGCGCGGCTTGCCGAACTCGCTTTCCTGCAGCTCCTTCACCTTCACCACCAGCTCGCAGTCCCAGGCGTTGCCGAGCTTCGCGCCCGCCCTGACGTATTCCTCATCGCTGAAGCCCACGCCCAGCCCGGCGCCGGGCTCGACGATCACGTTTTTCAGCGACGAAATGCCTTGGGGAGAAAGGGCGACGCGGGATTCCCCGTCCTTTACTTCGCGCGGTATGCCGACACGCATTCGGAGACGAGCCCGGGGCCGCGGTAGATGAGCCCGGTATAGAGCTGCACGAGCGACGCGCCGGCGGCGAATTTCTCCGCCGCGTCACCCCCGCTCAGGATGCCGCCGGTGCCGATCAGGGTCTTTCCCGGAAGAACCGCAGCAAACCCTCGAAGGACGCGTGTCGATCTCTCCCGGATCGGCGCACCGGAGAGGCCACCCGCCTCGTTGGCATGGCGCAGCCCCTCGACGCCTTGGCGCGAGATCGAGGTATTCGTGGCGATCAGGCCCTCGACGCCGTGGCGCAGGACGGAGTCGGCAATGGATTGGATTTCATCCTGCTGCAAGTCGGGGGCCACCTTGAGCACCAGCGGCACCCGCTTTCCGTGGCGATCGGCCAGGCGCGCGCGCAGCGCGACCAGGCGCGCGAGCAGTGCGTCGAGCGGGTGCTTGTCCTGCAGGCGCCTCAGGTTCTCGGTGTTGGGCGAGGAGACGTTGATGGTGATGTAGGAGGCGCTCGCATAAGCTTTCTCCAGGCACACCGCATAGTCGTCGGCGGCGCGCTCGGCGGGCGTGTCGGCGTTCTTGCCGATGTTGATGCCGAGCACGCCCCGCCAGCGTGTGCGCGCGACGTTGGCGAGGAAGGCGTCAATCCCGACGTTGTTGAAGCCGAAGCGGTTGATGATCGCTTCTTTGGCCGCGATCCTGAACAATCGCGGCCGCGGATTGCCCCGCTGCGGGCGCGGCGTCACGGTGCCTACCTCGATGAAGCCGAAGCCCAGCCGCGCGAGGGCGTCGATGTGCGCCGCGTCCTTGTCCAGCCCCGCCGCGAGCCCCACGGGATTGGGGAAGTCCAGGCCCATCGCATGCACCGGATGGGAAGGAATTGCGCGCGAGAAAGAAAATGCGTCCAGAAGGCGAAGCGTCGCCTTGTGCGCTGTTTCGGGGTCGAGCGAGAAAAGGAGCGGGCGGGCGAGCCGATACAGGCTCACGCCAGAGGGTCTATGGTCTGCCGCCTGCCGAGGCGGCGCCAGACGCCGCCGGCGAAGCCCTCGACCGGCTCGAACTTGGACTTGTAGGCCATCTTCGGGCTCTCGCGGATCCAGTAGCCGAGGTAGAGGTAGGGCAGCTCGAGCGCGCGGCACTGCTCGATCTGCCACAGCACGTTGTAGGTGCCGAAGCTCGCGCCGCGCCGCTCGGGCTCGTAGAAGGTATAGACCGAGGAGAGCCCGTCGGGCAGGTAATCGACGATCGAGACCATGACGAGCTGGCCGGCGTCGCGGAACTCGACCAGGCGCGTGTCGACCCGACTCTGCAGCAGGAAGTGCGAGTACTGGTCGCGGCTGTCGTTGTCCATGCCGCCGCCGGAATGGCGCCGCGACTGGTAGCGCAGGTACAGCGCGTAGTGCTCGAGGCGGAACTTCAGCGGCTGCACGTGCGAGGTGAGCGAGCCGTGCGCCTTCCAGGCGCGCCGCTGCGAGCGGTTGGCGGCGAAGTCGCGCACCGGGATGCGCACCGGCACGCAGGCGCGGCAGGCGTCGCAA
>JAQSVY010000012.1 GCA_029266935.1 Burkholderiales bacterium | reverse complement strand
GTGCGGCGGCAGCGGCTTCAAGGGACGCTGCGCCCTGCACGAGCTGCTGATCGCTTCCGACCGCCTGAAGAAGGCGATCCAGGAGCACGCGCGCGTCGCAGAAGTGCTCGCGCTCTGCCTGGAGGAGGGCATGCGCACACTCAAGCAGGACGGCATGGAGAAGTGCCTGACCGGCGTTACGCACATCAAGGAAGTCAGGTCGGTCTGCATTAAGTAGTAAGAGTAAGGCCCCGCATGAGCGCCACGATCGACGTGGCAGGGCTTCGCGGGATGCCGAAGCAGATCGGCGCGGTCGACGAGTCGCGCATTCCCGGTTACCAGCCCTAGCCGACCGTTCGTCGGCCGCGTGACGTAGTCGCTGTGGCTCGGTGCCGGTGGGCCTGTAAAATCCGTACCGCCCATGAGAAGAGGCTTCTTCCCGATCGTCCTGCTGATCTTCACGGCGTCCGGCTTCGCCGGGCTGATCTATGAGTCGGTGTGGAGCCACTACCTCAAGCTCTTCCTCGGGCACGCCGCGTATGCGCAGACGCTGGTGCTCGCCATCTTCATGGGTGGCATGGCGCTCGGCGCCTGGGGCTGCAGCCGCATCTCGGGGCGCTGGCGCGACCTGCTGTTCGCCTACGCGATCATCGAAGCGCTGATCGGCCTCGCGGCGCTCGCCTTCCACGCGGTGTTCAACGCGGTCAGCGACTACGCCTTCGCGCAGATCATTCCGGCGATTGGCCATCCGGCGGCGGTGCATGCCTTCAAGTGGACGCTCGCCGCCGTGCTCATCCTGCCGCAGTCTGTGCTGCTCGGCATGACCTTCCCGCTGCTGACCGCGGGCGTGGTGCGCCTGCGGGCCGAGCGCTCCGGGCACGCAATCGCGATGTTGTATTTCACCAACAGCCTCGGTGCCGGCATCGGCGTTCTCGCCAGTGGCTTTTACTTCATTCCCGCTGCGGGTCTGCCCGGGACTCTTATCGCCTCGGGCATCATCAACCTCGCCGTGGCGGCGGCCGTCATCCTGCTTCCCCGCAAGCCAGCGTCCGCTGTCCACCACTACCAGACCCCCGCGGCCCCGGTCCTGAGCGCCGCGAGCGCCGGGCGCGTCCGTTTGCTGCTCGCGGTAGCGGCCCTGACCGGCGCGTCCTCGTTCATGTACGAGATCGGCTGGATCCGCATGCTGGCTCTGGTGCTGGGAAGCTCGACGCATGCGTTCGAGCTGATGCTCTCCGCGTTCATCCTCGGCCTGGCGTTCGGTGGCCTTTGGGTGCGCCGCAGAATCGACTCCACCGCCGACACCATGCGCCTGCTCGGTTTTGTGCAACTCGCAATGGGCATCGCTGCGCTCGCCACGCTGCCGGTCTACGGGGGCTCGTTCTACGTGATGCAATGGCTGGTGAGCTCGCTCACGTCGACCGAAGACGGCTACGTCGCGTTCAACATCGCGAGCCACGCCATTGCGCTGGCGGTGATGTTTCCGGCGGCGTTCTGCGCCGGCATGACGCTGCCCTTGATCACCAAGACGCTGCTCGGCCTTGGCTCGGGCGAGCGCGCGATCGGGCAGGTGTACGCGGCCAACACCGCGGGATCGATCATCGGCGTGCTGGTCGCCGTGCACTTCGGCCTGCCACTTCTCGGGGTGAAGGGCCTTATTATCACCGCCGCGGCGATCGACTTGCTGCTGGCAGTGGTGCTCCTCGGCGCCGCGCCCGGGCGAACCCGGCGAGCGTACGCAGCGGCTGCCGTGGCGATGTCCGTCGTGCTGGTACTGGGTGCTGCGTTCGGTGTGCAGCTCGACGCGCATCACATGGCTTCAGGCGTCTATCGCCACGGTAAGCTGATTCATCCTGATCGCGACAACCTGGTGCGGCACGAAGACGGCAAGACGTCCACCGTGAGCGTTACCGTGCGCGACATGGTCGTCAGCCTGCGCAACAACGGCAAGTCGGACGGCTCGCTCAACAGCAAGCCGGACGGATCTCCCACCGGAGACGAAGTGACCATGGCAATGATGGGCGCACTGCCGATCATGATGATGCCCGACGCGCGGCGCGTCGCCAACATTGGCTTCGGCACCGGCCTGACGGCGCACGCGCTGCTTGCCTCCGACCGCCTGGAGGTTCTCGACACCATCGAGATCGAACCCGCCGTGGTGCGGGCGGCGCGCCACTTCCAGCCGTTCAACCAGCGCGCGTTCGACGATCCCAGGAGCCGCGTGCACATCGAGGATGCGAAGACTTTTTTCTCGAGCCATCAGGTTCTCTACGATGCGATCGTCTCGGAGCCCTCCAATCCCTGGGTGAGCGGGGTGGCGGGGCTGTTTTCCGTGGAGTTTTATTCCCACGTCCGGCGACACCTCAAGCCCGGCGGATTGTTTGTCCAGTGGATACAGCTCTATGAGTTCTCCCCGGAATTGCTTGCATCGGCGGTCGAGGCACTGCGCCCGGCGTTCTCCGACTATGTCATCTACCTGTCGAACCACGGCGACATGATCTTCGTCGCGGCAAACGGCGGCAGCGTGCCCGATCCCAAGGGTGCGGCATTCGACAATCCGGCGTTCGCCGCGATGATGGAGCGCTTCCATATTCGCGGCCTGGACGACCTCAACCTCCATCGCGTGGGCACCAAGAGGACGATGGACGCGTACTTCCGGGCTTTTGGTGTCGAGCCCAACTCGGATTTCTTCCCGATCATCGACCTGAATGCTTCCAAGGCGCGATTCATGAAGCAGCAGGCCGTGGGCGTGGTGAATCTCAGCGAAGCACCGCTGCCCTTGCTGGACCTTTTCGAGCCGGGCTATGCACCCGAGCCCTCGCGCGTCACCAAGGGCGAACGCGTCGCCGGCACGAGGCGGTCATTGTTTACGCAACAAGCCGCGACGGCGCGCGACTATCTGCTGCACGGCAACCCGGACATGCTGAAGCTCATGGCGCCCGAACCAGCGCGCGAACTGGCGATAGTGCGGGCGGCGCTGGTCGATTGCAGTATCGTGCTGCCCTCCGGTGTGCTGCAGGCGGTGCTTGACCGTCCGGCACGGCTGCTCAGTGCCTACCTGCCGAAGGCGCAGGCAATGGAGATCTGGGAGAAGTTCAGGATCTCGCGCTGTACGTCGAGGCTCAATGCTTCCGAATCGCGCTGGATCGGTCTTTATAGCGCCGTGGCTGCGCGCGACGCCCCGGCCATGGCGGAGAAGGCGGCAGCGATACTCGACGCCGAAACCGAACTGTCCGCAGATGACAAGGCGTACGCATTGGCCTCCCTAATGGCCGGCCATACCGTTTCCGGCCAGCGTGCCCTCGCGGTGCGAGCATTCAGACAGCACCGCGGCGGGCTGCGACCGGCCGCGGCCTGGCAACCCACGTTCACCTTCCTCGCAGCGCACGCGCTCGGGCCGATCATGCCGACGGTACTTTCCAGCGTTGACAATAATTAGCCCGAGGTGCCGAAATTTTGCAGCCCGTGACGATAACCCGTGCTGAAACGCCAAATCCGTCACTGTTGTGCCGTGGCACGCGCTTTGCGTGATACGCCGGCGGTCCTTTGGGATCGAACTTTAACAACTGAAGGGAGTGCATCGATGAAACAGATACAACGTGGCTTCACGCTGATCGAACTGATGATCGTGGTGGCGATCATCGGTATCCTGGCGGCGGTCGCACTGCCCGCCTACCAGGACTACACGGTCCGGGCGAAAGTGTCGGAAGTGATCTTGGGAATGAGTGCCTGCCGCACCTCGATTACCGAGGTCTACCAGACGGGCGGCACGGCCCCGGCGGCCGGCGCCTGGGGCTGCGAAACAGGCCCTGGCGGCGAAGGCTCCACGAAATTCCTGGAGACCATCACGACCGACGCCAACGGCGTCGTGACGGCCAAGATCCGCAACATCAGCACCGACGTCAACGGCTCGGTGGTGACGCTGATCCCGATGATCGACGGCTCCAACCCGGCGTCGAGTGCGCCCGGGGGCGACATGGGCAAGGGCCTCTACGGCTGGGTCTGCGGCGGGACCGGCACGACCCTCCTGCCGAAATACCTGCCCGGCTCCTGCCGCGGCACGCTGTAATCGCGGCTCGCTTGCGAGAAAAGGTACCCTTCGGGGTACCTTTTTTTTTGACCCGCTTCTCTCCACTCCTTTGGCCCTGCGCGCTGATCGCGCTCGGGCTGGCGTTGTACCTGCCGTTCCTCGGCAACCTGCTCGTCTTCGACGACACGTTCTTCTTCTCCGGGCGCAATTTCGCCCGCTACGCGACCACGCCCCTCGGGCTGGAGCTGCGCCTGCCCGGCTACTTCTCCCTCGCGCTTGTGCACGTGCTCTGGGAAAGCATCGGGGCGCACCGGCTGGTCAGCCTGGCGCTGCATCTTTGCGTCGCCCTCGCGCTCTACAAGCTGATCCTCGACCTGCTGCGTCATGCCGCGCCCGCCGCGCCGTCGCGCCTTGCCGCCTTCGCCGCCGCCGCGGCGTTCGCCCTGCACCCGGTCGCGGTCTACGGTGTTGCCTACCTGATCCAGCGCACCGGATTGCTGGCGACGCTCTTCTCGCTGCTGTCCGTCATCTTCTTTTTCCGCGGCCTGCGCGAGCGCCGGCACGCCGACGCGGTGACGGCAGCGGTGATGTTCTCGCTCGCGGTGCTCTCGAAGGAAACGGCGGTGCTCGTTCCCGCCGCCGCGTTGCTGCTGGTCTTGGCTGCGGAGCGGCGCTTCGCCCTGCGGCACGCGGCGATCTACGCGCTCGCATGCGTTCCCGCAGCGCTGCTCGCCGTGCTGCTGGTCAGGGGCAAGATCGGCACCACCTACGAGCCGGACTTTGCCGTGGTGGCCCAGCAGGTCGGTGCCGAGGCGGGCGGCGCATGGCTGCAGAGCGTCGCCACGCAGCTCGAGCTCTTCTTGCGCTACCTCGCGCTGTGGCTCTGGCCCGATACCGGCGCGATGTCGATCGACGTGCGGGTGGATCTCGCCAGCAGCCTGCTGCCCGGATTGCTTGCTTTTCTCGCCTACGGGGCGTTCTGCGCGTACCTTCTGACGCGCGGCGGACGCGCCGCCATGGCTGGCTTCGGGCTGCTCTACGTCTGGCTGCTCTTCCTCGTGGAATTCACCACGGTGCGCTTCGCGGACCCCTTCGTGCTGTACCGCAGCTATCTCTGGGCGCCCGGACTGGCCATCGCCCTCGCGGCGCTCCTCACCCGCCCATGGCTGCAGGTGGCGGTGCTCGCCGCGCTGCCGCTGCTCGCTTTCCAGGCGCACGAGCGCTTGCAGAGCTTCTCCAGCGGCCTCGCGCTCTGGCAGGACGCTGCCGACAAGCTGCCGGCCGAGCCCGCGCCGGGCGGCTCGAGAACGCTCTACCAGCTCGGGCGGGAATATTTTTACCGCGGCGAGGCCGCAAAAGCGATCGCGGTCGCCGAGCGCTGCATCGCACAGTACCCCATGACCTACGACTGCTATTTCGCGCGCGCCGCCATCCATGTGGAGCTCGAGCAATACGAGGCGGCACTGCCGTTCATCGCGCGCGCTGCCGAGCTGCGTCCCGAGTCGGGCTCGGCGCGACACCTGCTCGGCTTCGCGTTGGAGGGCCTCGGTCGCGAGGAGGAGGCCAAGACGCACTACCGGACGGCCGTGAAGCTCGGCTTCCATGGCGCCGCGCACCGCTTGAAACGCCTCGAGGATCCCGGCAGCGGGTTGCTAGCGCCTACTCGAAGCGCAAAGCGTCCACCGGGTTGAGTCGCGCCGCCTTGCGCGCAGGGTAGAAGCCGAAGAACACGCCAATCACGAAGGCGAAAGCGACCGCGAGGCCGATCGCCTCCGGCGAGAGCAGCACCGGCCAGCCAAGGAAGCCGCCGATGGCGAGGGAGGTGCCGGTGCCCAGGGCGACGCCGATCAAGCCGCCGATGAGCGAGAGCGTCACCGCCTCGACCAGGAACTGCCCAAGGATGTCGCGTGTGCGCGCGCCCACCGCCATGCGCAGGCCGACCTCGCGTGTGCGCTCGGTCACCGACACCAGCATGATGTTCATGATGCCGATGCCGCCGACCAGCAGCGACACCGAGGCCACGGCGGCGAGCAGCAGCGCGAGCACGCGGCTAGACGCTTCCTGCGCCGACATCACTTCCTGGAGGTTGCGCAGCGAGAAGTCGTCGTCGCTGCCCTGCTGCAGGCGGTGGCGCTGGCGTAGCAGCGCGCGCACCTGCTCCTCGACGAGCTTGGTGTCGTAGCCGTCGGCCGCCTTGACCCAGATGGTACCAACGGCGCGCTGCTTCGCCTGCGTCGCGCTGCCGAGCACCCGGCCGCGCGCGGTGGAGATCGGCATGATGATGAGGTCGTCCTGGTCGGTGCCCATCAGGCTCTGGCCCTTGGTCTCGAGCACGCCGATCACCGTGAACGGCACGCGCTTGATGCGGACCACCTGGCCGACCGGGTCGGTCGAGCCGAACAGCCCGCGCGCCACGGTGCTGCCGATCAGGCACACCTTGCCCGCGCCGGAGGTCTCAGAGGGCTCGAACGGGCGCCCTGCGGCGAGCTGCCATTCGCGCACCAGCAGGTACTCCGGCGTGGTGCCGTAGATCTGCGTCGACCAGTTGGCGTTGCCCCATACCACCTGCGCGCCGCCGCGCAGCGCCGGCGCGGCGAGCGCCTCTGGGATCTCACGGTTGATGGCGATCGCGTCGTCCTCGGAGAGGGTCTGCCCCGAGCCGACCGCAAGGCGCACGCCGCCCTGGGTACGCGCTCCCGACATGATCAGCAGCAGGTTGGAGCCGAGGGCGCGGATCTGCTCCTCGACGCGCTTCTGCGCGCCGGCGCCGACCGCGATCATCACGATCACCGCGCCGACGCCGATGACGATGCCGAGCATGGTGAGGGCGCTGCGCAGCTTGTTGATCGCGAGGGCGCGCAGCGCGATGCGCAGCAGGCTGGAGAAGTTCATGCCGCCTTCGGCTCGACCGCGAGGACCGCCGCGGCGTCGAGGGGCGCGTTGGCCTCATCGCTGACGATGCGGCCGTCGCGGAAGCGCAGGATGCGTCGCGCGAAGCGGGCCACGTCGTTCTCGTGGGTGACGACGATCACGGTCATGCCCTGGCGGTTGAGCGCCTGGAAAAGCGCCATGATCTCCAGGCTGGTGCGCGAGTCGAGGGCGCCGGTCGGCTCGTCGGCCAGGATCAGCAGCGGCTCGGTGACCAGCGCCCGGGCGATGGCGACACGCTGCTGCTGGCCCCCGGAGAGCTGTGCCGGATGGTGGTGCGCGCGCGGCGCCAGCCCGACCCTCTCCAGCATCCGCAGGGCTTTTGCGACACGGTCCTTCTTCGCAAGGCCCGCATAGAGAAGCGGCAGCTCGACGTTCTCCAGCGCGCTCGTGCGCGCGAGCAGGTTGAAGTGCTGGAAGACGAAGCCGACCCGCCGGTTGCGCACCTGCGCGAGCCGGTCGCCGTCGAGCTCGGAGACCCGCTCGCCGGCGAACCGGTACTCGCCGCTGGTGGCGTGGTCCAGGCAGCCGAGCAGGTTCATGAAGGTCGATTTCCCCGAGCCCGACGGGCCCATCACCGCGATAAACTCGCCCTGCGCGATGTCGGCGCTCACGCTGGCGAGCGCGCGTACCTCTGTTTCGCCCATGGTGTAGATCTTCACCAAGTCGCGCACCTGGATGAGGGGGTCCGACATCAGAAGAGGCGGAAGCGGGGTAGCCCCGCGCCGCCATTGCCGCCCGACGGGGCGAGCCCGACGATCACCTCGGCGCCCTCACTGAGCGTGCCCCCGACGAGTTCCGTGCTGGTGCCGTCGCTCAGCCCGAGGCGCACCTCGAGCGGCCGGGGCTCGCCGTCGCGCAGCACCCATAGGCGCCCGGTGATGGCCTGCCCGCGCCCGCGCGAGTCGGCGAGCAGCTTCTCCCAGGCGGGACGCTGCTCGGCGGTGACGATCTGCGAAATGCGCGCGCTGGCGTCGGCGCGGATTCGCTCCATCTCGCGCCGCCGCTCAGTCTCGGAGCCGAGCTCGCGCAGCGTGGCGAAGCGCCGCCGCGACTCGGCGAGGATGTCGTCGAGCTGCGCCTTCTGGGTGTCGCTCGGCTTGAGCTCCTTCATCAGCTGTTCGCGGAACTGCGCCGCCTGGCCGGCGCCCTGGCCCTTGGCGGCCGGCGTGCCTTCCTGCGGTGCGGGCTCGGCTGCCGCGCCCGGCGGGCGCCAGCGCAGCGCCGCGTTGGGCACCTTCAGCGCGCTGGCGCGGCTGTCGACCTGCACGCGCACGTTCGCCGTCATGCCCGGCAGCAGCGCAAGGTCGGGGTTGGCGGCCGAGATCACCACGGTATAGCTGACGACGTTCTGCACGTTCTGGGGCGATTTGCGGATCTGCCGGATGTCGCCCGAGAAGCTGCGGCGCGGAAAGGCATCGACGGCGAAGCTCACCGGCATGCCCGTGCGCAAGCGCCCGACGTCTGCCTCGTCGATCGCCGCCTCGACCTGCATGTCGCGCAGGTCCTGGGCGATAGTGAAGAGCACGGGCGCCTGCAGGCTCGCCGCGACGGTCTGGCCGGCGTCGATGTTGCGCAGGATCACCGTACCGTCGACCGGAGCGCGGATGATGGTGCGCTCCAGGTCCACCTCTGACTGCTTCAGGAGCGACTCTCGCTGCTTGACTGTAGCGAGCGCGCTTCTCACCTGCGCCTCGCTCACCTGCTGCTGCGCCTGCACCGCTTTGAGCTGCTCGCGCGTGCTGTCGTATACGGTACGCGCCTTGTCGAGCTCGGCGGGGGAGATGTAGTTCTTGTCGACGAGCGATTTCTTACGCTCGAGGTCGCGCTGCGCGTCGGCGAGCGCCACCCTGACGCGGCCGAGCTCGGCCTGCTGCGCGGCAAGGCCGGCGCGGGCCACCGCCACCGCGCTGTGCGCGGCGTCGAGGTCGGCGCGCGCCTGGTTCACTCGCAGCTCGAAGGTCGCCGGATCGATGCGGGCGATCACCTGGCCGCTCTTCACCGGCGTGTTGAAGTCAGCGAAGATCTCCTTGACCTGCCCGGAGATCTGCGAGCCCACCTGGACGGTGGTCACGGCGTTCAGCGTGCCGCTCGCCGCGACCACCGCCGAGATCGGGCCACGCTCGACCTTCGCGAGGCGGTAGCGCACCTCGCTGTCGACGCCGCGCGATTGCAGCCAGTACCAGGCGCCGACGGCCGCGGCCACGATCGCGACTAGGAGCACGGCCTTGCCCAACGAGAACTTCATGGGAAGAGACTTTACTGCGAAATACCAGGATTACCTTGAACGCCGGCGAGACGCGGAAGATTCACCGTCAGAGGCCCGACAGACTTGCGTGCGCGCAGGTAGCGTGCGACGAGCTCCCAGATCGGCTCGCCGCTCGCGCCTTCGGCGACTGGCGCCCATCCCGCCACCTTGTAGCGCCGCGCCGGATCGAGCGGCTTGCCCCGCAGCCTCATGTCGGAGATGCGTGCGCCGATCCGTGCGTGCGGATCGCAGGCATAGGTCATTCCGCCCACGCGCACCATGTCTCCTCCCTGCTGCAGGTAGGGATCGGGATTGAAGAGGTTGTCGGCCACGTCCTCGAGGATCACCTTGACCTGCTCGCCGGTGAGCTCGCTCAGCGTCGAATGAGGGTAGGTGATCGCCGTCTGGTCCATGACGTGCTCGAAGGTGATCGCGTCGCCGGGCAGCAGGGTCGTGCCCCAGCGGAAGCCCGGCGAGAAGGCGATCTCGGCGCCTTTCTCCTGCAGCAGCGCCTCTAGCATCAGCTGGTCCCAGGTGCCGTTGAAGTTCCCGCGCCGGTAGAGCAGGGTTTCGTTGACGCCGAGTCGCTCCTGCAGCTTGGTCTGGAACGGCTTGCGCACGTCCTCGATGTACTGCGCCATCGCGCGGTCCGGCGGCAGGAGGTTGGAGAAGACCGGCAGCAGGCGGTAGCGGTGGTCGCGCACGCCGCCGGCACCCACCTGCAAGTCGAGCACGGCGAGGAACTTGCCGTTGGAGCCGGCATTGGTGACAACGGTCCTGCCGACCTGCACCGGGCGCGGCACGCCGTCGTGCGTGTGGCCGCCGAGGATCGCATCCAGGCCGCGCACCCGCGAGGCGAGCTTCAGGTCGACGTCCATGCCGTTGTGGGACAGCAGCACCACGGCCTGCGCGCCCTTCGCCCGCACCTCGTCGATGAGCTGCTGCAGGCGGGGCTCCTGGATGCCGAAGGTCCAGTCGGGGACCATGTGGCGCGGGTTGGCGATCGGCGTATACGGGAACGCCTGGCCGATCACCGCGAGCGCGACGCCGCCGACGGTGCGCAGGCTATAGGGCTTGAACACCGGGTCCTCGAAGTCGGCGGTCTTCACGTTCTGCGCCAGGAACTCCATGGGCGCAAGCTCCTTGTCGACCGCCTGCCGGACGCGCTCGGCGCCGTAAGTGAACTCCCAGTGCGCGGTCATGAGATCGACGCCGAGGCGTTTCTGCGCGCCGATCATGTCCGCCCCCCGCGTCCACAGCGAGGTCGCCGAGCCCTGCCAGCTGTCGCCGCCGTCAAGCAGCAGCGCGTGCGGGCGCGAGCCACGCAGGCGCTCCACCAGCGTGGCGAGATGCGCGTAGCCACCGACCTTGCCATAGCGCCGCGCCAGCGGCTCGAAGTCGAGGTGAGTGAAGGCATGCGCCCGCGCGGATTGCCTTTCGATCGAGAAGAACTCGAGGAAGGGCGCGCCGACGACGTGCGGCGGGCGGCCCGAGGCGCCGCCTACGCCGATATTGACGCTGGGCTCGCGGAAATATACCGGCAAGAGCTGCGCGTGCACGTCGGTGACGTGCAGCAGGCTCACATTGCCGAAGGGCGGGACTTCGTAGAGCTCGTCGGCCGCCTGCGCCTGGGAGAGCCCCGGCCGCAGCGAGGCGCCAGCCGCGGCGGCGCTTGCAAGAAGGCGAAGAAAATCCCGGCGCCGCAATCCCGCGCTACTGGTTCACCGGCGACGCCGGGTCGAGGAGCAGCGCGACGAGGTCCTTGATCTGCTGCTCGTTGAGCGTCTTCGAGTGGCCGAGGCGAGGCATCTGCGAGCAGGCGTTGTACGCCTTGGAGTTGTAGATCTTGCCGTAGACGTATCGCTGGATCTCCGGGCGGTTGCCGCGGGTCTTGCCGTAGCCGGCGAGGCTCGGCCCGATCGTGCCGAACGCCGTCTCCTTCGGCGAGATCTGGTGGCAGTTGTAGCAGCTGCCGCCCTCCTGCACGCCGGGCTTGTCGCTCCACATGGCGCCGCGGCCGCTCTGCGCGATCTTCTCGCCGTTCTTCCAGTCCCCCATCATGCTGCCGGCCGGGAAGGGGATGGCCTTGAGCTGCGTCTCCTCGATCGGCCGCGCGAGCTCGGCGGGCGGGTTGTCGGCGTGCAGGTTGCACAGCCGCTGCACCTCGTCGAGCTCGACTCGGTCCATCGTCGCCTGGCCGCGCGCGCGGAAATCGCGCTTGAGGACGGCGGTGACTTCTTCCAGTTCGCGCGGCGAGGGCTTGGGGTGCTCGCTGACGCTCGGTGCCGTGGTGCAGGCGGCGACCGCCACGACGGCGGGAAGGAGCAGGAGTCTTCTCATTTTCGGTCTCCTCAGCGCTTGATCGCCGGCCCGCGGTAGGGCTCGCCCTGCGCGGTGACGGTCAGGAAGTGGACGAGGGACACCATCGCCTCCGAGCCGAACATCGGCTCGGGCATGCGCATCTGGCGGTAGCAGTCGTTCATGCGCCACTGCATCGTCTTGAACTGGCTGTTGGACACCCGGTAGGCCGGCCACGTGGCGATGAGCGGCCGAGCCACCTGGGGCTTGTAGAGCACCGGCAGCCCGGACATGCGGATGCGCTTGTCTTCCTCGCCGTGGCAGGATGCGCAGGAGAAGTCCCACGAGCCGGCGCGATGGAAGAAAAGCTTCTGGCCGAGTTGGTAGGCGGCTTTTTCCTTCGCGTGCGAGGTGCCCGGCCGCATCGGCATGCCATGCGAATGGCCGGCGATGTAGGCCGACAGCACTTCCATCTCGGAGGCATTGTCGGCATTGCCGAAGACGCGCTTGGTCGCCTCCTCGCGGCTGCGGCCCTGCAGCGTCATCATGCAGTGCAGGAGCCGGGTCTCGAGGTCCATGACCCGGTCGGTGTCCTTGAAGTAGCGCGGCAGCGAGGCGTAGGCCCCCTTGAGCACGCCCGGGCCCTGGCCGAGGTCGCATTGCTCGAGCGATACGTTCTTCGGCCCCTGCTTCTTCTTCCAGGCCTCTTCGCCGGCCAGCTCGAACAGCTCCACCGGAGCGCTCTCCCTGGCCATGCGCTGGTACTCGGCGTACGGCGACTGCTGCGCGAGCGCAGGCGCGAATGCCAGCGCGAGCGCCGCACTACCAATGACTGTGCGCATCATCCTCCTCCTTCGTTGCGGGCGGCGGTCAGGCGACCGCGGTTTCGGTCTTGTTGGTGTCGCCCTTGTTGTCGAGCCAGCTCACCTCGATCTTGTCGCCTTTCGCGCCGCCGTTGAGGCGGAAGCTGAACACCGGGTTGCGCGATACCGCCTGGCTGATCTCGCCTTCGATCACAATCTTGCCGTTCAGCTTCACCGTGAGGTTCTGGATGAAGTGCGGCTTGCCCTTGGTCTGCTGCTCGGTCGCCATGGGGTGGGTCATCAGCACGCGCACGTCGGTGAAGCCCCCGTTCAGCGTCGCGCGCATTTTCATCGGTCCTGCCATGTCCGTTCCTCCGTTATCCGCCGCAACCGCCGATGGTCACCTTGATCTCCTTCGTGGCCTGGTAGTGCTTGCCACCCGCGGTGGCAACCACGCGCACGTCGGAAGTCTCGCCCATCTTGGCGTTGATCTTGACGAAGGGCAGCGCGCCCTCCATGAAGTCGAACTTCGCCACCAGGGGATACGGGTTCTTGTCCACCAGCACCGCGATCGACGTCGTGCCCGGGATCTTGCTCGTGATCTCGATCGGCACCACGGCGCCGTTCTCGGCGATCTGCGTCCTTGTTCCAGGTCGCGGCGAGCGCAGCGATGGGCCTGAGCAGTCCCGCCGCGAGCACCGCGAGCGCGCCGGCCGCCTTCAGCAGCCCTCTTCGTTGAGCGATCATGCCTGTTCCCTCCAGTTCGTGTGGGAATATTAATATGCCCGCGCAGCGAAAATCCGCGACGAATATTAAATCTCTTTATCGGCTTATCCGCCTGCGGTCAAGGCCTGAGGTACGCGTAGCCCTCGCGCGATTGCAGCCGCGCGATCTCGGCGACGCCCGAGGCCACGTACTTCACCTCGGGAAGAAACTGCTCGCGCCGCAGGCCGCGCTCGCGCAGGGTGATCTCGCAGACTCTGAACTCGACGCCTTGCAGATCGAGGTCCTCGACTGCGCCCCGATACTCGTTGCCTTTCGCGGTCTTCGCGCCCTTCATCAGGAAATCGACCCCTGCGGCGTGGGCCACGGCGACGATCTTGGCGTCCGGATCGGTCTCCAGGTGGTTGCGCAAGTACTGCAGGCCGCGCGACGCCTGGTCCAGGCCATCTGCGAAGTGATAGACGGCCCGAATCGCCTGTCCGTGGGCCTCGCCGGCCAGCGCAAGGGCGAAACAAGCCAGTGCCAGGAGCCTGCGCATCTGCCGCCGGCCCGTCAGGGCCGGATCACCGTCCAGCCTTCGCGCTGGCGCTCGATGATGCGCTGCACGCCGGCGCGAACGTACACGAGGTCGGGCGCCATGTCTCCCTTGGAGAGCTTGAATCGCGTCATGGAGTTCTCGCAGGCGATGATTTTGGCGCCTTGTCCCACGGCGCCGGGGATGCGGCTCGCCGCCTTGGAATCGAAGGTGAGCGCGTTGATGCCGTCGCCGAAAGCGACGAGCTCGATCTCCACGTTCCCCTTCCCATAGGTGTTGGCCAGGTTGTTGACCACATTGAAGGTCGTCTGCCAGGTCTTCACGTTGTCGTCGCTGATCTGCAGCACGACCTGCTGCTTCTGCTTCCCCTGCATCTGCGCGCAGCCCGCTGCGAGCATGGGCACGGCACCGATCGTCGCCAGGAATCTTCTGCGCTCCATTTCGCCCCCTCCGAATCGTATAGTCGATGTTGCTTTATAGAGGAAACCGGGCCGGGCGGACGCTCATGCTTTCGGGCGGGGCGCTGGCCGCCGAGCGCAAGCGTGCCGCGTCGCTGCCCTCGATCCGCGTCAGCTCGCGCGAGAAAGGCGACCTCGTCATGCTCGGCATCGGCGGCTTCACGCCGCTCGAGGGGTTCATGACCCGCGCCGACTGGCAGGGCGTCTGCGACGGGTACCGGACCGCCGCGGGCGTGTTCTGGCCGATCCCGATCACGCTGTCGACCGACGCCGACGTCGCGGTGGGCAGCGAGATCGCGCTCGCGGACCCGGACGACGGCGAGTTGCTCGCCACCATGCGCGTCACGGAGAAGTACGCGATCGACAAGGCGCACGAGTGCGCGTCGGTCTTCAAAACCACCGACCCCGCGCATCCTGGCGTGAAGATGGTGATGCAGCAACCGGCGGCGAACCTCGCCGGGCCGGTGAAGGTGCTCTCCGACGGCGGCTTCCGGGAGAAGTACGGCGAGCTGTTCATGACGCCGGCCGAGACGCGTACCGAGTTCGAACGGCTGGGCTGGTCGCGTGTCGCCGCCTTCCAGACGCGCAATCCCATGCACCGCTCGCACGAGTACCTCGCCAAGGTGGCCATCGAGACCTGCGACGGGGTGCTCGTGCACTCGCTGCTGGGGGCCCTCAAGGCGGGCGACATCCCGGCCGAGGTGCGCACGCGCGCCATCGGCGTGCTGATCGAGAAGTACTTCCGCGCGGGCACGGTGGTGCAGGCCGGCTATCCGCTCGACATGCGCTATGCGGGGCCGCGCGAGGCGCTGCTGCATGCGCTGTTCCGCCAGAACTACGGCTGCTCGCACCTGGTCGTGGGCCGCGACCACGCCGGCGTCGGCAGCTACTACGGCCCCTTCGATGCGCACGGCATCTTCGACGAGATCCCGCGCGACGCGCTCGAGACCCGGCCGCTGAAGATGGACGTGACCTTCTGGTGCTACCGCTGCGGCGGCATGGCCTCGGGGCGCACCTGCCCGCACGGCGACGCCGACAGGCTGCAGGTGTCGGGCACGCAGCTGCGCAAGTGGCTGTCCGAGGGCAGCGCCGTCCCGGCGGAGTTCAGCCGGCCCGAAGTCCTCGAGGTCCTGCGCGCGTACTACGCCGGGCTTTAGGAACTCGCGCCTCGTCCGGGCTTCAAATCCGGATGATCTTCCGCCAACTCTTCGAACCGGTCTCCAGCACCTACACCTATCTCCTCGGCTGCGAGGAGACCGGGCAGGCTCTGCTCATCGACCCGGTCATGCCTGCGTGGGAGCGCGATCTCGCCGCCCTAAACGCTCTGTCGCTCAAGCTGGCGTACACCGTCGAGACCCACGTCCACGCCGATCACATCACCGCGGCGCTGCGGCTGAAGCGAGAGACGGGCAGCCGCATCGCCTACCCTGCGCCCTCGCGGGCAGGGTGCGCAGACCTGAGGATCGAGGAGGGAAGGGAAGTGCGCCTCGGTGGCATCGCGCTCTTGCCGCTCTTCACTCCCGGGCATACGGACGACCACTTCTCGTACCTCGTCGACGGACGGGTCCTGACCGGTGATGCGTTGCTCATCGATGGCTGCGGCCGTACCGATTTCCAGAACGGCGACGCGGCGACGCTGTACCGCAGCGTGCGGGAGCGGCTGTTCACGCTCCCCGAAGACACGCTGGTCTATCCCGCGCACGACTACCAGCAACGGCGCGTTTCGACGATCGCCCAGGAGCGCAGTCGCAACCCCCGCCTGGGTGGCGATCGCAGCCTCGCGGAATTCGTCGCGATCATGCGCGAGCTCAAGCTGCCCTACCCGAAATTCATCGACCACGCCGTGCCCGGGAACCGGGAATGCGGCGTCTGCCCGCCCCATATCGCCGACGACCTCAGGGAATACTGTGAAACGATGGCGGCCAGCCCGCAGGGCTGACCGCTCAGGCAGCGGCCTGCATGGCGGCGAGCCGCTCCTTCGCGAACTGCACGAACCCGTTCACCAGCCGGGAGTGGAACCGCTCCTTCGGGTACACCACCGACAGGTGCCGGATGAGCGGCGGGGCGAGCGGAATCTGCACCAGGCGGCCGAGCTTGACCTCCAGGGCGGCGATGGCACGCGACATGATCGTGAACCCCAGGCCGGTGGCGACCAGGCCTTTCAGCGCCTCGGGGCTGCCGAGCTCCATCACCACCTGCAGGGAATCGGGCTGCACGCCGGCTTTCTGCAGGTAGTTGTCGACGACTTCGCGCGTCCCCGATCCCGGCTCGCGGCTCACGTAGGCGTGCTCCATGAGCGCCTTGGGGACGACGCTCTCCAGCTTTGCCAGCGGGTGGGAGGGTGCGCAGACGACCCGCAGCTCATCGTCGCAGCACACGTCGGTCACCAGCGAGGGCAGGTGCGAGTCGCCCTCGATGAAACCCAGGTCGAGCGAGCGCTCGGCGATGCGCCCCTGCACCGCCTCGGAGTTGGCGACGAAGAGCCGCGGCACGACCGCCGGGTAGCGCGCCTTGAACTCGCCCAGCACCTGCGGCAGCAGGAATTCCGCGATGGTGGTGCTCGCCCCGATGAGCAGGGGCCCGGCCACCTGCCCGCTCAGCTCCTTCAGCCGCGTATCGAGCTCTGAGGACAGTCCGAGGATGCGCTCCGCGTAGTCGAGGGCGACCTGCCCGGCCGGCGTAAGCGCGATGCGCCCGTGGGCGCGGTCGAACAGGCGCGTGTTGAAGTGTTCTTCGAGCTGGCGGATCTGGAAGGTGACCGCCGGCTGCGTCATGAACAGCGCCTCCGCCGCCTTGGTGAACGAGAGGTGCTTCGCGACCGCGTGGAACACCTGGAGGCGCCGATCTGCCATCGTGCCGCTATATTACATTTATGACTATGGCGCGGCCCCTCTTGCTCGTTCTGCTTTGCCTTGGCACATCGGGGATGGCGCAGGACTACGAGCGCGAGGCGCGCTGGCGCTCCGAGGTGCTGGGCAACCTCGTCGTCGGCGACGCGGTGCAGATCGCCGGCCCGACGGGGCGCAAGTTCCTCGGCCTTCATGCCGAGGGCGCGAAAGGAAAGCCGGCCATCGTGCTCGTGCACGGCCTCGGCGTGCACCCGGACCACGGCGTGATCGGCATGCTGCGTGTGGCGCTGAACGACATGGGGTTCACCACGCTGTCGATCCAGATGCCCGTGCTTGCCGCGGACGCCGCGGGCGAAGCGTACGAGCCGCTCGTGCCCGAGGCGGTCGCGCGCATCGCAACTGCGGCGGGCTGGCTGGGCGGCAAGGGGCACGAGCGCATCGTGCTCGCCTCGCACAGCCTGGGGAGCCGCTTTGCTCTCGAGACGGCGAAGACGGGGGGCTTCGCCGCCTGGATATGCTTGGGGCGGGGCGGCGATCTGGGCGATGCGGAGGCGCTGCGGCAGCCCGTGCTCGACGTCTATGGGGAGAAGGACAACGCGGCGGTGCTGGCCTCGGCGCCGGCGCGGCGCGCAGCGCTGGAACGGATCCCCGGTTCGCGCCAGGCGGTGATCCCCGGCGCCGACCATTTCTACAATGGCAAGGAGGAGGCGCTCGCGCGCGTGCTGCGCGAGTTCATCGAGGCGCTGCCCGCGCGGTGATGCCATGGGCCGCATCCTCGTCGGCACGGCCTCCTGGACCGACAGGACGCTGATCGAGTCCGGCTGCTTCTACCCGCGCTCGGCGAAGAGCGCCGAGGCGCGCCTGCGCTACTACGCGAAGCAGTTCCCGCTCGTGGAGATCGACAGCACCTACTACGCGCTGCCGAGCGAGCAGACGGCACGCCTCTGGGCGGCGCGCACGCCGGCGGGGTTCGTGTTCGACGCGAAGGC
>JAQSVY010000221.1 GCA_029266935.1 Burkholderiales bacterium | reverse complement strand
GTGTGCGGCGGCTGCGCGCTGCAGCACGCGGACTCCGCGCTGCAGGTGGGCGAGAAGCAGCGCGGCCTCATGGAGAACCTGGCGCGCATCGGCGGCGTCAAGCCCGAGCGCGAGCTGCCGCCGCTCGCCGGCGAGCCCTGGGGCTATCGGCACCGCGCCCGGCTCTCGGTGCGCCGCGTCGCGAGGAAGGGCGGGGTGCTGGTCGGCTTCCGCGAGCGGCGCTCGACGCACGTCGCCGACATGCGCGAATGCCACGTATTGCCGGAAAGCGTTTCGAAGCTGATTCCCGAACTGAGACTGCTTGTGGAAAGCCTTTCCATCCGCGAGAGGCTGCCGCAGATCGAGGTGGCGGTGGGCGACAACGCCACCGCGCTGGTCTTCCGGCATCTGGTGCCGTTGACGGCCCAGGACAAGGAAAGTTTGAAATATTTTGCGGAGCGCCACCACATCCACGCCTGGCTGCAGCCCAAAGGCCCGGACAGCGCGCATCCCTTCCACCCCGTGAGGAGCGATCTGTACTACGAATTGCCGGAGTTCGGCGTGCGCCTTTTCTTCCGGCCGACCGACTTCACGCAGGTCAACCACGCGGTGAACCGCCTGCTCGTGGCGCAGGCGCTGCGGTTGCTCGACCCGCAGCCGGGCGAGCGTATCGCCGACCTCTTCTGTGGCCTGGGCAACTTCTCGCTGCCGCTCGCCCGGCGCGGCGTCGAGGTCATCGGCTTCGAGGGCAGCGCGCAGCTCATCGAGCGCGCGCGGCAGAACGCGAAGGCAAACGCTCTGGTGGCGCAGTTCGAAGTCGTGGACTTGTTCAAGGAAAGTATTTCCCCGTTCGGCAGGTTCGAAAAGCTGCTCATCGACCCGCCGCGCGAAGGCGCGATCCACCTGGTGCGCTCGCTGCCGGAGGACTGGCCGCGGCGCATCGTCTACGTCTCCTGCGACCCGGCCACGCTCGCGCGCGATGCCGGCGTGCTCGCGAACGTCAAGGGCTTCCGGCTCGTCGCGGCGGGGGTCGTTGACATGTTCCCGCACACCGCGCACGTGGAGAGCGTGGCGCTTTTCGAGCGCAACCTGTGAAAGCGACGAAGGCAGCGTTCCTCTGAGCCGCTGGGCCATCCTCGCCGCGCTGTCGCTGACGCGCTTTTCGTTCGGCTACCAGTTCCAGTCCATGGCCTCGGTCGCGCCTGCGCTGACACGCGAGCTCGGCATCGACCAGGCGGCCGCGGGCACGCTCATCGGCCTGTACTGGGTTTCCGGCGTGTTCATCGCGCTGCCCGGCGGTTGGCTCGGGCAGCGCTTCGGGGACAAGCGCATGGCGCTCGCCGGCGGGATCCTGGTGGTGGCGGGCGGCCTGCTGTGCGCTGGGGGCGAAAGCTACGCCACGCTTGCCGCCGGCCGCGCCGTCGCCGGACTCGGGGGCATCGTCATGAACATCATGGCGGTGAAGATGCTCACCGACTGGTTCGCGGGCCGCGAGCTCGGCTTCGCCATGGGCACGCTCTTCGGCAGCTTTCCGCTGGGTATCGCGCTCGCGCTGGCGATCCAGGCGCCGCTCGCCGCGGCGGCCGGCTGGCCGGCGGTGATGCTCACCACCGCGGCCCTCGGCGCCGTCGTGGTGGCGGCGATCGGCCTCGTCTACCGCGCGCCCGCGGCGCTGGCGGCGGCGCCGAAGCGCGCTGCGCCGCACGTGTTCCTGCCGCGCCGGGAGTTCGTGCTGCTTTCGCTCGCCGGCATCGGCGTCGCGCTCTACAACGGCGCCTTCCTCGTCTACGTGAGCTACGCGCCGATGCTGCTCGTGGCGAGCGGCTTCGCCGTCGTCGAGGCGGGGCTCGTCCTCGCTGCGGCAAGCGCGATCTCCACCTTCACGCTGCCGCTCGGCGGCCATCTCGCCGACCGCTCAGGCCGCCCGCGCGCCGTCCTCTTCGGCGGTGCGCTCGCCTTCTGCGCCTGCGTGGCGCTGCTTCCGGCGGCGGCTGCGACACAGAGCCTGCTGGCGGTGGCCATCGCGGCGGCGCTGATCAGCATCCTGGGCTCCATGCCCGTCTCGCCGATGGTGGCGCTGCCCGCGGCGGCGCTGCCGGCGGAACGCCGCGCCGTCGGGCTGGGGCTCTTCTATACCTGGTTCTACTTCGGCGCCGCGGTGAGCCCGGCGCTCGGGGGCTGGCTCTACGACCTCGCCGGCACGCCGGCGGCGCCGGTGTACCTCAACGCCGTCCTCGGCCTCGCCACCGTCGCCCTCTACGTCGCCTTCATCCGGCTCGGGCAACAAAAAAGGCGCCCGTAGGCGCCTTTTTCGGAAGGGGCGAACGCCCCCAGTCAGTCGCGCTCCCCGGTGAAAGCGAGCAGCAAGTGCAGCAGGTTGGCGAAGATGTTGAACAGGCTCAGGTAGACGCCGGTCGTCGCCATCACGTAGTTCGTCTCGCCGCCGCGGATGATGCGCTGCAGGTCGTAGACCAGGAACAGCGAGAACACCACGATCACCAGCGTCGAGATCGTCAGCGCGAGCGCCGGGATCTGCAGGAAAAAGTTGGCGATGATCGCGAGCAGCAGCGCCCACATACCCACGAACAGGAACTTGCCCATGAAGCTGAAGTCGCGCTTGCTGGTGCTTGCCACGGCGCTCATGGCGAAGAAGATCACGCCTGTGCCCACCGCGGCGTAGCCGACCAGCTGCATGCCGTTCGACATCGACAGGGCGACGTTGAGCAGCGGCCCGAGCCACCAGCCGAGCAGCCCGGTCATGAGTAGCAGCAGGGCGATGCCCACGGCGCTGTTGCGGTACTTGGCGATGGCGAACTGCAGGCCGATGACGCCCGCGAGCAGCACCAGCATGCTGACCATCGGGCTCGCCATGATGATCCCGGCGGTCTGCGTGCCGACCCACGCGCCGATCGCCGTCGGCACCATCGTCAAAGCCAGCAGCAAGTAGGTGTTGCGCAAGACCCGTTGTGCATACTGCGGGCCCTGCGTGCTGACGGCGACGTCCCGCGCCGCGTCGTACGAGCCGCGGCCGAAGCCGCTGTTGTCAGTGCGTACGGGTTTCAGTTCCGGTTGCATGCTTTTTCCTCCTTGTCAGACCCTAAGACTACCAAAGAGTCTCTAAGTTTCAACCGCATGGCCGTCACACCCCGAAGCGGGCGTGCACCTGGTCGCCGACGAAAAGCACCACCGCGGCGCTCGCCAGGGCGCATATCAGCGCCGCCATGCTGAACGCCTCGGGAATCGACTCGACCACCCCGAACATCGGCGCCACGAGCTTGCCGCCGGCCACGCCGCCCATGACCCCGATCGCCATGGAAATGAGCATCCCGCGCGACTCGTTGTAATGCAGTACCGCATACCCGGCCCAGCCGATGGCGGCGCCCGCCAGCATCCACATGATGATGTTCATGATTGCCTCGAAGGGACTACAGACAGCATCGGCAGCACGACCTGCCAGGAAGGGTTACGGCAAGCTGCGCTTCAGGGTAACACGGGGCCCCGTGGCCCGGCGCGTACAATCGGGCCGCAGTCCCCCCTCACGGAGAGTTGGCAGAGCGGTCGAATGCGGCGGTCTTGAAAACCGCTAGCCCGCAAGGGCTCGGGGGTTCGAATCCCTCACTCTCCGCCAAGT
>JAQSVY010000011.1 GCA_029266935.1 Burkholderiales bacterium | reverse complement strand
TCCTCGCCGTACTTCTTGCGCACGTAGTCGATCACCCGGTCGCGCCCGTGCTGGCAGAAGTCGATGTCGAAGTCCGGCATCGAAACGCGCTCGGGGTTGAGGAAGCGCTCGAACAGCAGGTCGTAGCGCAGCGGATCGAGGTTGGTGATGCCCAGCGAGTAGGCGACCAGCGACCCGGCGCCCGAGCCGCGGCCCGGCCCCACCGGCACGCCGTTGGCGCGCGCCCAGTTGATGAAATCGGCGACGATGAGGAAGTAGCCGGCGAAGCCCATCTGGATGATGGTCGCGAGCTCGAAGTCCAGCCGCTCCCGGTAGCGCGCTTCCTGGTCCAGGTTCCTGCTCTTCAGTCCCGCGTGCGCCTGGGCGCGCAGGTAGTCGTCGATGGAGATTTCCGGCGGCGTGGGGAAATCGGGCAGGCGGCTCTTGCCGAGCTCGATGTCGAGGTTGCAGCGGCGCGCGATCTCGACCGAGTTCTGCAGCGCCTGGGGGATGTCGACGAAAAGGCGCGTCATCTCCTCCTGGCTCTTGAAGTACTGCTCGGGGGTGAAGAGCTTCGGCCGGCGCTGGTCACCGAGCACATAACCCTGCGCGATGCATACGCGCGCCTCGTGCGCCCTGAAGTCTTCGGGCGCGAGGAACTGCACCGGATGCGTGGCCACCACCGGCAGGCGCGCAGCCGCGGCCAGGGCCACTGAGCGCGAGAGCACCGCCTCGCCGTTGGGTAGCCCGGCGCGCTGCAGCTCGAGGTAATAGCGCCCGGGAAAGAGCTTCGCCCATGCGGCGGCGAGGCGCTCCGCGGCTTCGGCATGGCCGGCGAGCAGCGCCTGGCCGACGTCGCCCGCCGCGGCGCCGGAAAGCGCGATTAGTCCCTCGGTGCCGCCCTCCTCGAGCCAGCCGCGGGCGATCTCGGCCCGGGCACGATGCTGGTTCGCGAGCCAGGCGCGCGACAGCAGGCCGCACAGGCGCAGGTAGCCCGCGCGCGAGGCGCACAGCAGGAGCAGGCGAAAGGGCTTGTCGCGGTCGGCATCGTTCTGCAGCCAGCAATCGGCGCCGAGCACCGGCTTCAGCCCGGCCGCCCGGGCCGCCCCGTAGAACTTCACCATGCCGAACAGGTTGGCACTGTCGGTGATGGCGAGCGCCGGCATGCGCTCGGCCACGGCGCGCCGGACAACATCCTCGATGCGCACGATGCCGTCGCTCACCGAGTACTCGCTGTGCATCCTCAGGTGAACGAACCGCGGCCCTCCCATGTCGAAAAATTTTACCGGAAAGGCATCCATGAAACGCCTGCTGATCCTCCTCTCTTTCATCATCGCGGGCAGCGCCGCGGCGCAAGACCGAAGCACGCAGCTCGACAAGGCCTACGAGGAAGCCCGAACGGCCTACAACGCCCTGAAGGCCGCCGAGGGGCGGCGCGACCAAGGCGTCGAATCGCAGCCCGGAGAGCGCGCCGGCAGCGCTGCGGGCGGCAGCCGGCCGACCGAGAGCTACTTCGCGCGCCAGGCGCTGCTCGAGCAGGAAGCCGAGCTCGCGCGGCGCCGCTACGAGGAAGCGATGAAGCGCTGGAATGACCTTAAGTAGCTAGACGACGATCGCCTCGGGCTCGCCGGCACCCGCTTCGATGGAGCCGATCTCGTAGACCGTCTCGCCGGCCGCGCGCAGCGCGCGCGCCGCAGGCTCGGCGTCCGCCGGCGCCAACACCACGGCCATGCCGATACCGCAGTTGAAGACGCGGACCATCTCATCCTCGGCGACGTTGCCCTCGCGCTGCAGCCATTGGAAGAGCTCGGGCCGCGGCCACGCCGCCTTGCGGATGCGCGCCCGTGTTCCCTTCGGCAGGATGCGCGGCACGTTGCCGGTGATGCCGCCGCCGGTGATGTGCGCCAGCCCCTTCACCGGCAGCGCGTCGAGGAGCGCGAGGACCGACTTCACGTAGATGCGCGTCGGCTCGAGCAGATCGAACGGCGGCTTCGCGCCGCGCTCGAGGATCTTGCGGATGAGCGAATAGCCGTTGGAATGTGCGCCGCTCGAGGCCAGCCCGAGGATTGCATCCCCCGGGCGGATCGCGCGGCCGTCGAGGATGCGGCTGCGCTCCACCACGCCGACGCAGAAACCGGCGAGGTCGTATTCGCCGCGCGGATACATGCCCGGCATCTCGGCCGTCTCGCCACCGATCAGGGCGCAGCCGGCAAGCTCGCAGCCGCGGGCGATTCCCTTCACGACTTCCGCGGCGACGTCGACCTGCAGCTTGCCGCAGGCGAAATAGTCGAGGAAGAACAGCGGCTCCGCGCCCTGCACCAGCACGTCATTGGCGCTCATCGCCACGAGATCGATGCCGATCGTGTCGTGGCGCGCGAGCGAGAATGCCAGCTTCAGCTTCGTGCCGACGCCGTCGGTGCCCGACACCAGCACCGGCTCGCGGTATTTCTTCGGCAGCCCGCACAGGGCGCCGAAGCCGCCGATGCCGGCGAGCACCTCGGCGCGCAGGGTGCGCTTCGCCAAAGGCTTGATCGCCTCGACCAGCGCGTCGCCGGCGTCGATGTCGACGCCCGCATCGCGGTAGGAGATCGCTTCTTTCGACATGCTAGAGTGGGGATTCTACTCGACCGCAATGCAGCAGCTCCCCCTCGAGATCTCATCTCCGGCAGAGCCGGACTTCGGCAGCTTCGTCCCCGGCGCGAACGGCGAGGCGCTCGCACGCGTGCGCAGCCTCGCCGACGGCACGCTCGCCGAAACAATCGTGTATCTCTGGGGCGACCCGGGCAGCGGCCGCTCGCATCTGCTGCGCGCGGCCGCGCGCGCCAATGCCGGGCTGGTCGTCGCCGACGACGTCGAGCGGCTCGGCGCCGACGGCCAGCAGGCGCTCTTCATCGCGATCAATGCCGCGCGCGAGGGCAACGCTGCCGTGCTCGCCGCGGGCGCCGCCGCCCCGGTGGCACTGCCCCTGCGCGAGGACCTGCGCTCCCGCCTGGGCTGGGGCCTGGTCTACCAACTGCGGCCTCTCGGCGACGCCGAAAAGGCCCAGCACCTACGTGCCGAAGGCGAGCGCCGCGGCCTGAAGCTGGGCGACGACGTGGTCGGGTTTCTCCTGACGCGCTTTCCCCGCGATCTGCCGAGCCTGCGGGGAGCTCTGGAAGTGCTTGATCGGTATTCACTTATCAAGCAGCGGGCGCTGACGCTGCCGCTCGTACGAGAGGCATTGGCGGCGGCGCAACAGTCGGCAGAACTCCCTCGACAAAGGGGCGGGCGGTAAGTAGATTTGATCGCCCGTTCAACCGGCCCCGAGACGCTGTGTTCGCGAGGACATCTGCCTTCCTGTTTGCCCTTAGCGCCGCGCTGGCACTGCCGGCGCAGGCGCAGTCCGGCCTGCGCCTGCCGCAGCACGGCGAGGGGCTCGATCCGTCCTTGGCGCGTGGCTGGTTGGCGCCCGAATACGACCACTTCGGCTTCGTCGCCTTCCGCTGGCGCGACAACCTGCGCCTCGGGCCGGCACCACGCATGAACTGGTCGTACGCCTTCAGCGAGCGTGGCAGCCTCGGCATGTCGCTCGGCAACAGCCGCGACCTCGACGAGCAGCGGCAGTTCTCGCTCTTCGGCAGCTATTGGCTCTCGCCCGACTGGGCAGTGAGCGCCGAGACCACCACCGGGCGCGACGCCGGCGGCGTGCTCCGGCTGCAGGACATCCGCATCGGCGTGCAGCGCCGCTTCTGAGCGGGCCGGAAGCTGGGTAGCTGGGCGGCTTTGCCGCGTCGGTAGAATCTGGCGCTCCATGCGCCTGGCCCTCTTTGACCTCGACAACACGCTGCTCAGCGGCGACAGCGACTACGAGTGGGGGCAGTTCCTCGTCGATGCCGGCGTGGTCGAGCGCGAGGCCTACGAGGCGCAGAATCGGAGCTATTACGACCAATACGTTGCCGGCACGCTCGACATCCACGAATACCTCGGCTTCGCGCTGCGGCCCCTCGCCGAGCATTCCGCAGCCGAGCTCGCGCGCTGGCACGCGGATTTCATGCGCCAGCGCATCCAGCCGATGATCACCCCGCAGGCACGCGCCCTGGTGCGCGAGCATCTCGACAGGGGCGACCTGTGCGCGCTGGTCACTGCGACCAACAGCTTCGTCACGGCGCCGATCGCCCGCGAGTTCGGCATTCCGCATCTCATCGCCACGGAGCCGGAGTCCCGCGACGGACGCTTTACCGGGCGGGTGGCGGGCACGCCGTGCTTCCGCGAAGGCAAGGTGCGGCGCGTCGACGAATGGCTGCGCGGCGTGGGACGGGAGCTCGGCAGCTTCACGGAGAGCTGCTTCTACAGCGACTCGCACAACGACATCGCGCTGCTCGAGCGCGTCACCCGGCCGGTGGCCGTCGATCCGGACGGAGCTCTTGCCGCCGAGGCGGCGCGGCGCGGCTGGGCGACGATCTCCCTGCGCCGGTAAAATCCCGGCCCTCGATGATCAAGAGGTTCATCCGGCGCGTGCTCGGACTCCAGGCAGAAGGCGCGCTGCGCTTGGGTCGCGACAAGCATGGCCTGTCGCGCGACGCCCTGCATCCATCGGCGGCGAAAGTCTGCGCGGTGCTGCGCGACGGCGGCTTCGCCGCCTACGTGGTGGGGGGCGCCGTGCGCGACCTGCTTCTCGGCATCGAGCCCAAGGATTTCGACATCGCCACCGATGCGCGGCCGGAGCAGATCAAGCCGCTTTTCCGCCGCGCGATCATCATCGGCCGTCGCTTCCGCCTGGTGCACGTCATGATGGGCGGCGAGACCGTTGAGGTGTCGACCTTCCGCGGCGCCGACCCCCATGCCGCGGAGAAGGACGAGCACGGGCGCGTGCTGCACGACAACGTCTTCGGCACGCAGGAGCAGGACGCGCGCCGGCGTGACTTCACGATAAACGCGCTCTACTTCGACCCAGCGACCGAGGAGGTGGTCGACTTCCACGGCGGGCTCGCCGACCTGAAGAAGCGACGTCTATCCATGATCGGCGATCCGGACACGCGCTACCGCGAGGACCCGGTGCGCATGCTGCGCGCCGTGCGCCTGGCGGGCAAGCTCGCCCTCACCATCGAGCCGGCGACGCGCGGACCCATCCGCAGCCTCGCGCCGCTCATCGAGCGCGTGCCGCCGGCGCGCCTCTTCGACGAGATGCTGAAGCTGCTGCTCTCCGGGCACGCCAGCGCCTGCCTGCGGCAGCTTCGCGATGTCGGGCTGCACCAGGGCCTGCTGCCGCTGCTCGACGTCATCCTCGAGCAGCCCCTCGGCGAGCGCTTCGTCACCCTGGCGCTGGCGCAGACCGACGAGCGCGTGCTTGCCGAGCGGCCGGTATCGCCGGCGTTCCTGTTCGCCGCGCTCCTCTGGCACGAGGTGCTGGCGGCGTGGAAGGCGCGCCAGAAGCGCGGCGAGCGCCCGATCCCCGCGCTCGAGACGGCAATGGACGAGGTGCTCGACACGCAATGCGCGAAGCTCGCCATCACGCGCAAGCTCACTGCCACCATGCGCGAGGTGTGGTCGATGCAGCCGCGCTTCGAGATGCGCTCGGGACAGCGCGCCTACCGCCTGCTTGAGGCGCCGCGCTTTCGCATGGCCTACGATTTCCTCGCGCTGCGCGCGGCGAGCGGCGAGGTGCCCGCAGAGTTCGAGGCCTGGTGGCGCGCCTTCCAGTCCGCGGACGCCGAGGCGCGCCAGGCGATGCTGCTGCCCGAGACCGCCCCGCGCAAGCGTCGGCGGCGGAGGCGCAAGAAGCTCCCCGCCGCAGCGTCGCAAGCGGCGTGAGCCTCGCCTACGTTGGCGTGGGCTCCAACCTGGACGGGCCGCAGCGCCATGTAGCCGAGGCGCTCGGCGAGCTCGATGCCATTCCCGGCACGCGCACTGTCAAGCGCTCGTCGCTTTACCGCTCGGCGCCGGTCGGCTACGCCGCGCAGCCGGAGTTCGTGAATGCGGTGGCGGCCCTCGAAACGACGCTCGACCCGGAGACGCTGCTCGGCGAGCTGCAGGCCATCGAGGCCCGGCACGGGCGCCGCCGCAGCTTCCTCAACGCGCCCCGCAGCCTCGACCTGGACCTCCTCCTTTACGGCGAGGCCGAGCAGCGCACGGCGCGGCTGACGCTGCCGCATCCGCGCATGCACGAGCGCGCCTTCGTCCTCAAACCGCTCGTCGAGCTCGAGCCCGCAATCGTCATTCCCGGGCGCGGCCGGGCGCAGGACCTGCTCGCCGCGTGCGCCGGGCAGTGCGTGGAGATCACCAGTGGATAGGTTCCACTACCTCGTGGTCGAGGGCCCGATCGGCGCCGGCAAGACGAGCCTCGCGCGGCGCCTCGCGGCGCGCCTGTCCGCCGACCTCGTGCTCGAGCAGCCCGAGGAGAACCCGTTCCTCGCTCGCTTCTACCAGGACATGGCGCGCTTCGCTCTGCCGACGCAGCTTTTCTTCCTCTTCCAGCGCGCGCGCATGCTCGAGCCCATCGCCCAGCCCGACATGTTCGGGCGCCCGGCGATCGGCGACTTCCTGCTCGACAAGGACCCGCTGTTCGCGCGCCTCACGCTCTCGCCAGACGAGCTGACGCTGTACCGGAAGATCTACGACGCGCTGCGGCCGCGCGGCGCCGCGCCGGACCTGGTGATCTACCTGCAGGTCCAGCCGGCGACGCTCCTTGAGCGCGTGCGCCGGCGCGCTGCCGGCTACGAGCGAGGCATCAGCGACGAGTACCTGCGGCTGCTCGCCGAGGGCTATTCGCGCTTCTTCTACCACTACGATGCGGCGCCGCTGCTGATCGTCAACTCGGAGAACCTCAACTTCGTCGAGCGCGACGCCGATTTCGAGCTCCTGGTGTCCAAGATGCGCGGCATGAAAAGCCGACGCGAGTTCTTCAACCTCGGCTGATGCGCGTCGTCCACGATATCGCGTCGCTGCGCCGCGCCCTCGCCGAGCTCGGGCCGGTTGCCTTCGTGCCCACCATGGGCAACCTGCACGCCGGTCATCTGTCGCTGGTGCGGCTCGCCCTGCGGCACGCGGGGGCGGTCGTCGCCAGCATCTTCGTCAACCGCCTGCAGTTCCTCCCGGGCGAGGACTTCGAGCGCTACCCGCGCACGCTGGAGCGCGACCGCGAGCTGCTCGCGGCGGAAGGCGCGGCGCTCGTCTTCGCGCCCGACGAGCGCGTGCTCTACCCGGTGCCGCAGACCTACCTGGTGCGGCCGTCGCCGCTCGCGGAGGAGCTCGAGGGGCGGTTCCGGCCAGGGTTCTTCCACGGCGTCGCCACCGTGGTGCTCAAGCTTCTCAACTGCGTGCAGCCTGCCGCCGCGGTCTTCGGCAAGAAGGACTACCAGCAGCTCGTGATCGTGCGCGGCATGGTGCGCCAGTTCGACCTGCCGATCGAGATCGTGGCCGGCGAGACGGTGCGCGAGGCCGACGGCCTCGCCATGAGCTCGCGCAATGCCTACCTCAGCCCGACCGAGCGCGCCGAGGCGCCGCGCCTTTACCGCACCATGACGGAAGTGGCTGCGGGCAGACTCGCCGCCGAAGACGCATTGGCCGCGCTCGCCCGGGCGGGCTGGCAGCCGGACTACGTGGAAGTGCGCCGTCGCAGCGATCTTGCGCTGCCGCAACGGGCGGATCGCGAGCGGGTGGTGCTGGGTGCAGCCCGCGTGGGCGGCACCCGGCTCATCGACAGCCTGGAGTTCTAGCCGGGGTAAGGGTCGACGGTCATCGACTCGACCGGGCAGCCGATCGCCAGGGCGAGCTTCTCCATGGCCTCGTCGGTGAGCTGCACCCACTGGAACTCGCCCTCCTTGCCCTTCGAGGAGAGGAATGCCCTGGCGGCGTCCTCGCTGTTCCAGGTCACCACCGGATCGGGGCTCACACCGGCCACCTGCCGGCAGATCGGAAACCCATCGGACTTATAGACAATCGCGTACATTCTCGCCCCCGCCGGATCTAATTTACCCGATGTAACGGTCGGGCAACAAGGCAGTTTCATCGGGGAAGCCCTGATTGCATTCCATCCCCGGCCAGGCGTCAAATGGCCCCGGGAGGCCGGTCCATGGCGGTAGCCGTGTCCCGGCCAGGCGAGATGCCCGCCTAGGGGCATGTTTGTTTTGGGGAGCAGAACAATGAGCAACATGCGCGACGCTATGGGCCTGTGCGTGCCGTACGGCAAGGCTAATTCACAATATGAAACGGAATTTGAGCCGGCCACCGGAACCGTCTGGGGATATTTCAAGCCCCGTGGCACCCCCTGCTTCAGCCTTGGCTTGCTCAAGGATATTAGGGTGCATGACGAGGCGCTGGCGATGAACGGCGGCAAAGTGGACATCGAGGGACAGATGCAGACAGTGAATTACTACGTCTGCGGCTCCCGCGTGCCGCGGGTCTTCAACCTTGGCGGTGACCTGGCCCTCTTTGTGCTGCTGATCAAGTCGCGCGACCGCGAGGCCCTCGCGCATTATGCGCGGCTTTGCATTGACAACATGTACGCGCGTATCCAGAACTACAGCGTTCCAACGCTGGTGACCGTGTCGCTGGTGCAGGGTGATGCGCTAGGTGGCGGGTTTGAATGCGCCATGTCCTCCGACGTGCTGGTCGCCGAGGAAAGCGCGCAACTGGGCCTGCCCGAGGTTTTGTTCAACCTGTTCCCCGGCATGGGCGCCTACAGCCTGCTCGCGCGCCGTATCGGAATGCGCGGGGCCGAAGAACTGATTCTGTCGGGCCGCGTTCTGAGCGCGGCGAAATTGCACGAAATGGGAATCGTCGACGTCCTGGCGAAGGACGGGCAAGGCGAGACTGCAGTGCGCGAATGGATCGGGAAGGCCTGGAAACGCCGCAATGGCATCCAGGCGGTGATGCGTGCGCGCCAGCTGGTGCACCCGATCACGCGCGAGGAGCTCGACGCCATCGCCGAGGTCTGGGTGGACGCGGCGCTCAGGCTCGAGGACAAGGATCTGAAGATGATGGGACGTATCGTGCGGTCGCAAATGCGGCGCATGGAGCAGGGCGACGTCGAGGATGTGACCGCGGACGCCCGCGAAGAGGAGCTTGCGGCGGTCGGCTAGCGCTTCAGAGCGGAAGCAGCGGTCCGCCTTCGCGGAACAGCTGCCCGAACTGATGGAAGTTGACCTGCGTCGCGTTCACGATGGCATCCTGCGCATCGGTGTCGCCGATCGTCTTGACCAGGCGGTTGAGCTGCGCCATGTGCTCGACATCGAGCGCCGCGTGTGAGGATAGGAACTTGAATCCGCCGCCAGCCACCTCACGGCCCAGCGACCGCGCGATGGATTCCGATACCCTCCCACCGTATACCGAGGAAACGACCTCCAGCATGTAGAGCATGCCGAGCACCGAGCAAGGGTGCACCCGCTCCGACGTGTAGTAGTTGAACGCAATCATCGACTGCGCCGGAGCGCTAGGTCCAACGCGCCTCGCCTCGCGGACGTCGCCCCCCATCGCCTCGATGTCCTCGAGGACCCAGGTTTCGTGCCCCTTCTCCTCGTCGATACGCCGGTAAAGGTCATAGCGCACGTCGCGAAAGTGATCGCTGCAGCGCGCGGCGGCGGCGGCCATGATTGGACAGAAGTGCCAGACGATGTGGTAGAGGTCGTGCAGAAAAGCGCGGTATTCCGTCAGGGTCAACCCATGGTGCATCATGGCGTGCACCTTCGGAATCGTTTCAAGGGTTCTGCGGCTCGCGTCCGTGAGCTCGACGAGCGTAATGAAGAACGACACCGGCTTGGATCCTTGGCTAAGCACGCTGAACACACTACCTCCCATTAGGGAGGAGATTGTAGCTCAGCTGCTGCGGCGCTCGACCTTCTGGCGCTCGTGCACATAACGCTCGAGCTCGCCTCTCGCGGCCCCGAGCTCCTCTCCGAGCGAGCGTAGCAGCACCGGAGCTTGCAGGCGCAGCTCCGCGTCCGACAGACGGCCGAGATTGCCGCACATCGCAGTCAGCCGGTCGGTTCCCATGCTCGCCGCGGACCCTTTCAGCGCATGAAGGAGCGAGCGGAACTCCTTGTAATCGCGTCCGGCGAGCGCCTTCTCGACACGCTCGAGCAGCGCGCCGTTATCGATGAGGAAAACGCCGATCAGCTTTTCGACGAAGGCGGGGGACGAGCCGAGCTCCGCGAGGTGGCCGAGCGTTTCGGCATTGACCACCGCGGCGTTCTGCGGCAGATCCCCCACCAGTCGCGCAATCGGCGCCGCGATCGGCTCCGGCCGCTTGGCTTCCTGGGGCTTGCCTGCGATCACCTGGATTTCCTCCAGCAGCCGCATCGCCTCGATCGGCTTGGGCAGGAAGGCATCGAAGCCGGCCTCCAGGGCCTCGCGCTTGACGTCCGGGGTGACATCGGCGGAAAGCATGAGAACCGGCAGCCGCTCACGCCCGCGTGTGATCAGGCGGATCGCCTGCAAGGTTTCCATGCCGCCCAGGACCGGCATGTGGCGGTCGAGGAGCACGATGTCCGGGCGCTGGCGCTCAAGCGCGTCGAGCGCCTGCTCGCCATCGTTGACAAGGACGACGCTGTGACCGCCGCGCTCGAGAATCCTGCCGATCACCTCGCGGTTGGTCGGGTTGTCGTCGGCCACCAGCACGCGGAGCTTGCGCGCCGCGCCGCCGCGCCGGGCGTAGTCCTGCAGGCGCACCACCCCTTCGCGCACGTCGTCGCCAGCGGCAACCGAGTGCAACACGTTGAATAGCAGCCGCTTGTCGAAAGGCAGCTCGAGCACTGCGCCGAAGCCGGCGGAGAGCGCCTCGAAGCGCTGCACGCCCGCCTCGCTCGGCACCGCGAGGACCGTCGGCGGCGCGGGGTCGGGCGCCGCGCGGCGGAACCTCTGCGCCAGCTTGAGGTCGTCGCCGGTCGCATAGATGAGCGCGCTGTGATAGGGCTTCGCCAGGCTGATCTCGGCGACGAGGCGCGCCACGCCCTCGTCAATGCCCGCCACCGCAACCGGCGTCGCGCCCCAGCCGGCGAGCGTTTGCTCGAGCGGCTCGCGCTGCGCCGGCGGGAAGCCGATGAGAAGCACGCGCGCGTCGGCCAACTCGCCGATGCCGGCGCCGGCGCGCTCGGGCTGCTTGTCCACATCGATCTCGACCCAGAAGGTGCTGCCCAGGCCGACCGCGCTCTCCAGGCCGATCTTGCCCCCCATCAGGTCGACGAGCTGCTTGGCGATGGTCGTTCCCAAGCCCGTGCCGCCGAAGCGTCGGGTAGTCGACTGGTCGGCCTGCGTAAAGCTCTCGAAGATGCGCACCTGCGCTTCCGGCGCAATGCCGATGCCAGTGTCGCGGATGGAGAACTTGAGGCGCACGCCGTTCTCGCTTTCCGCCTGCGCCGAGACGTGCACCGTGACGCTGCCGCATTCGGTGAACTTGACGGCATTGCCGGCAAGGTTAATCAGGATTTGCCGAAGATAGTGCGGATCGCCCCGCACCGCGGGGGGGACTTCCGGCATGATGGAGACGACAAAGTCGACGCCCTTCACGGCCGCCTGGGCCGCAATAATGCGGCAAGTGCTGTTCACCAGCGCGTGCAGATCGAAATCGGCCTTCTCCAATACCACCTTACCGGCCTCGATCTTGGAGAAGTCGAGCACATCCTCGACCAGGCCGAGCATCACGCGCGAGGAGCTGCGCAGCGTCTGCAGCATATCGGCCTGCTCTCGGTTGAGCGAGGTGTCGCGCAGCAGGTCCGCCATCCCGATGATGGCATTGAGTGGCGTGCGCATCTCATGACTTACCACGGAGATGAAGCGCCGCTTCGCCTGGTTCGCCGCCTCGGCGCGCGCGACGGCGTCGAAAAGCTTCGTCACGAGCGAGCGGACGTAGATAGCGAGCGCGATCATGCCGATCATCAACCACATGCCCACGTCGAAGTACTGCTCCCAGAAGGCGTTGGTCGAAAGCACCACGCTGAAGCCCGCCACGCTCAGGATCAGGGAGAACATCAGGTACTTCGAGCCGAAACGGAATCCGTTGGCGAGCGTTACCCAGACGTAGATGAGCAGGAACGGCACGCCGATGCTGCCCGATTGCGCCATGAAGAAGGTGATTGCGCCAGTGTCGATGACCGCGCCGATCAGGCGACGCGCGACCGATACGCCGGGCCAGAGCAAGATGCCGGCGAAAAGGCCGGCGGCGCAGAGTTGGTAGAGCACCATCATCCCGAAGTACAAGTGGCCGGGATCGAACGTTCCGCCGGTGATGTCACGAGCATTGGGCAGGAGATAGAGGAACAGCAGAGCACCGATCACCACTCGCACGAAGGCTTGCTCGTGCTCGGTGTCGGGGCGCGCGGCGAGCTTGGCGCGCAGCGCGGCGATGGACTCGCGCAGCGCGCCGGTCATCGCGCCTGCGGCGGGTCGCGCCACTCGTTCTGGATCTGCAGCACTTCGCGCTTCAGCGCGGCGAAGCCCTCGACCAGGCGCGGGTCGAGGTGTCGCCCGGCCTGCGAGGCGACGTACTGGAGGGCCTCGTCGCTCGACCAGGCGCTCTTGTAGGGCCGCACCGAGGTGAGCGCGTCGTACACGTCGGCGACGGCGACGATGCGCGCGCACAGCGGGATGTGGTCGCCCACCAGCCCGTTGGGGTAGCCCGAGCCGTCGTACTTCTCGTGGTGGCCGAGCGCGATCAGCGCGCCCATGCGCACGTACTTTGAGGCACTGCCCTTGAGGATCTCGTGACCGATGACCGGATGGCGCTGCATCACCTGCCATTCCGCGGCGTCGAGCTTGGCGCGCTTGAGCAGGATCTGGTCGGGGATGCCGATCTTGCCGATGTCGTGCAGGGGCGCAGCGAGCTCCACGGTCTCGGCCTCGTCGTGGTCGAGTCCCAGCGCGTTGGCGATGAGGCGCGAGTAGCGGGCCATGCGGATGAGGTGGTACCCGGTTTCCTCGTCGCGGAACTCGCCGGCGCGGGCGAGCCGCAGCAGTGTCTCCTTCTCGCGCTCGCGCACCTCGCGCGTCGCATCCTCGACCATGTGCTCGAGGAGGCGACGGCGGTCCTCCAGGGCGAGCTGCTGGCGGCGCAGCGTGAGCAGGTTACGGCAGCGCGCCAGGCACTCGCGCGCGTCGACCGGCTTGGTGAGGAAGTCGGTGATGCCGGCGTCGAGCGCGGCGTAGCGAACCTTGCGGTCATCATGCACGGTGACCATGACGATCGGCACGTGCTCGTAGCCCGGCAGCGCGCGCAG
>JAQSVY010000220.1 GCA_029266935.1 Burkholderiales bacterium | reverse complement strand
GGCGCGCTCCACTATGGAGAGGTGGTCCGCTGGCTGTCGGACCGCCTGCCCGAGGACACCATCGTGGCCGGCGGCGCGGGCAACTTTGCCGGCTGGCTGCACCGGCACTTCCGCTACAAGGGCTTTCGCACCCAGCTCGGGCCGAGCAACGGCTCGATGGGCTACGGCTTCCCCGCGGCGGTGGCGGCGAAGCTCGTGCATCCCGAGCGTCCGGTGCTCGCGGTCTGCGGCGACGGAGACTTCCTCATGAATGGGCAGGAGCTCGCCACGGCCGTACAGTACGGTGCAGCGTTCGTCGCGCTGGTGGTCAACAATGGCCAGTACGGCACGATCCGCATGCACCAGGAGCGCGAGTACCCCGGGCGGGTGTTCGGCACCGGGCTGCGGAACCCCGATTTTGCCGCCTATGCGCGCGCCTTCGGCGGGCACGGCGAAACAGTCGAGCGCACCGAGGACTTCGCCCCGGCCTTCGAGCGCGCCGCGGCGTCGGGCAAGCCCGCGCTCATCGAGCTGAGGATCGACCCGAACGCCATCACGCCGGCGACCACGCTGTCGGCCATCCGTGACAAGGCTCTCAAGGCACGGAGCGCTCGCTAGGAGACTCGGATTGCGTCCAATTGGGCCAAGCTGGTCGCGAAGTACAGGAGTTTCGTACCCGCAGATGAGAAATATTAGGGGGTTGTCATGAATCTCTCGAGGCCATTCGCATGCGCGCTCGCAATGTGCGCGCTCTGGCTCGGAGCGGCCGCGCCGGCGGCCGCGCAGAGTTATCCCAAAGGAGTCGTCAGGTGGATCGTGCCGTTTCCTCCCGGCGGCCCGACCGACGTGGTCGGACGCATCGTCTCGCAGCAGCTGCAAGAGCTGTGGGGCCAGCCGGTGGTGGTCGAGAACAAGCCGGGGGCCGGCACCATGATCGGCACCGATGCGGTGGCCAAGTCGGCTCCCGACGGGCACACGATCGGCATGGTGATCACGGCGCACATGATCAACCCGACGTTGCGCGCGGCGAGCATGCCGTACGACACGTTGAAGGACCTCGCGCACGTCACCCAGATGGTCACGCAGCACCTGGTTCTGGTGGCCCATCCCGGCGCGCCATTCAACTCGATTCAGGAGATGATCGGGTACGCGAAAGCGCACCCGGGCAAGCTCGCCTACGCTTCGCCGGGCACCGGCACTTCGGCGCACCTGGCGGGCGAGCTGCTCAAGAACGAGGCCGGCATCGACATGGTCCACGTTCCATACAAGGGGAGCAGTCCCGCCCTGGTCGACCTGGTCGCCGGCCGTGTACAGCTCATGGTCGATGTCTACCACTCGGCCAGGCCGCTGGTCGACGGACGCAAGCTCAAGGTCATCGCGCTGACCAGCGAGCGCCGGCCTGCGAACATCAGCGGCTATCCGCTGCTCGCGGAGTCGATTCCGGGATTCAACGTCGCCAGCTTCTTCGGGCTCGTGGTGCGGGCCGGCACTCCGCGCGCGATTGTCGACAAGATCTACGCCGACACCGCCCGAGTCCTGAACAAGCCCGACGTCAAGGCGCGGCTCGAAAGCATGGGACTGGAGGTTGTCGGCTCGACGCCGGAGCAGTTCGAGAGCTTTGTGCGCGCCGAGCTCACGAAGTGGGCGAAAGTCATTCGCGCGAATAACATCACGGCGGACTGACTGCGCCAGCGGGGCGAGTGCTAGGTCAAAGCGATGAAGTGCGGGTCGTCCTGGTGGGCGCGCTCGAACTTCAGGAACTCGTAGTAGCCGCAGCGGTTGCTGTCGGGATACTCGCGGCACACGCCGGGGCGCGCGTGGTAGACGCTGCAGCGGCGCGTCTTCTGGTCGAGCAGCGCGCAGACCGAGTCGAACACGCGGTCCTTCTGGTGGCGCAGCAGCCGCACCTTCTCCTTTGCGTCGTACTTCGTCAGCCGCTCCTCGGCCTGCTCGTAGTCGAGGCTGAAATGCCGCGCCAGGCGCTCGATGTCGCGCGGCGTCACTTCGATCTCCGGGTAGCTGCAGCAGTAGGCCGGGCATTTCTCGCACGAGTACTTCGCCTTGACCGGGATAGGGAACGCTTTGCCGTTTTTCATTGCGCGCTGCTGGAGGGGAAAAGCCGCGGATTGTACGCGCTCGCGCGCGAAAAAATCACCTTAACCCGTTTGCGCCGCGCCTGCGTTTCACCACGTTGGAAGGAGAACTGACATGAAGCGGCGGATGGGAGGGATTCTTGCTCCTGGGGTGCAGACGCTGGCGGGCGGTGTCCCGGGTTTCGTGCCCGATCCCGGGCGATAGACTGCGCGGCGTGGAGGGCGCCGACGAAGAGCTCATGCTCGCTTACCGCGATGGCAACGCCGGCGCCTTCGAGACCCTCTACGGGCGCCATCGCGCGCGCCTTTTCCGCTTCGTGCTGCGCAGCGTGAAGGAGCGCGGCATGGCGGAAGAGCTGTTCCAGGACGTCTGGATGCGCGTCATCGAGGCGCGCGGCCGCTATGCGCCGAAGGCGCGATTCACGACATGGCTCTACTCGATCGCGCACAATCGCCTCATCGACCACTGGCGGCGCAAGGGTCTTTCTGTCGTTTCATTGGACGATGACGTTCCAGTGGCCTCCGGGGACAACCCGGAAAGACAGGTCGAAGCCAGGCAGGGTCTGGAACGCTTTGCCAAGGCCCTTGAAGCGCTGCCGCCGGCGCAGCGCGAGGCCTTCCTGATGCACGAGGAAGCGGGCATGAGCGTGCCGGAGATCGCGCAGGCGACCGGCGCGGGCGAGGAGGCGGCCAAGAGCCGGTTGCGCTACGCGATCGCGAAGCTCCGGACGGCGGTGGGCGATGGCTGACGAGCGCGATCCGAAGGTTTCGCAGCGCTATCGCGAGCTCGGCAGGCAGGAGCCGCCTCGGCACGTCGACGACGCAATCCTTGCCGCGTCGCGCCGCGCTGTCCGCGTGCGTCTCGCGCCGCTCGTCCCGCCCACCGGCCGGCGCCGCTGGTATTTCCCAGTGGCTGCGGCGGCGATCATCATGCTCTCGGTGGCGGTGACCTGGCACATGCAGGTCGAAGAGGGCCCGGATCCCAACGGCTACGTCGCCTCCGCCCCGTCGCCCGAAGCGCCAAAGGAGGCGCCGGCGGAGAAGAAGATCGAGATGCAGGCCGCTCCCGCGGCCAAGCCGCCGCCGGCTGCCGCCTCGAGGATGGAGGAGCGCGCGCGCGAGTCGGCGCCGGTCGCGGGGGCGCGCGCGCCGGAAGCGGCGAGGGAGGATCGAGTTCTCGGCAAGATCAGCGCGGAGCCGCCGGAGAAGTGGCTCGAGCGCGTCGCCGCGCTGCGCAAGGAAGGCAAGCACGAGGAAGCGGACAAGGTGCTCGAGGAATTCCGCAAGCGCTACCCCGACTACAAGATCCCTGAGTCGGCCCTGAAGAAGTAGCTGCCTAGTGGTGCAGGATCTTCGACAGGAAGAGCTGCGCGCGGTCGGAGCGCGGCTTGCCGAAGAAGTCTTCCTTCTTCGCGTCCTCCACGATGCGGCCCTGGTCCATGAAGATGACGCGATGCGCGACCTTGCGCGCGAAGCCCATTTCGTGAGTCACGACCATCATGGTCATGCCTTCCTGCGCGAGCTCGACCATCACGTCGAGCACCTCGTTGATCATCTCGGGGTCGAG
>JAQSVY010000219.1 GCA_029266935.1 Burkholderiales bacterium | reverse complement strand
TGCGTCGCCGCCGTTTCGACATGCACCGCGAAGGCGGTCGAGTCGCCGCCCAGCCCCTGGGGCCCGACGCCGAGCATGTTCACTGCCGTGGTGAGGTCGCCCTCGAGCTTGGCGCCCTCTGGGTCCTCGCAATGCGAGCCGAGTGGCCGCGTCGCCGCGACCTTGGCGAGGTGCATGCAGAGGTCCGCGGTACCGCCGATCCCCACGCCGACGATGGTCGGCGGGCAGGTCTTGCCGCCCGCCTCGAGCACGCAGTCGACGACGAAGGTCTTGATCGCGTCGACGCCCTCGGCGGGGATCGCCATGCGCAGCCAGGAGTTGTTCTCCGACCCGGAGCCCTTGGGGATCATTTCGATCACCAGGCCCTCTTCCTCCATGAAATCGATGTTGATCACCGGCACGCCGCGGCCGGTGGAGGTCTGCTCGTTGACGCGCGTGGTGGGGTGCACGATCGAGGAGCGGAACGAGTACTCGCGCGTCGAGCGCGCGCAGCCGCGCCGGATCGCCTCCTTCAGCCCGGCGCCGGAGACCCCGTCCAATTCGGTGCCGCGCCCGATCCACACGTTGTAGACCGGGATGCCGGTGTCCTGGCAGAGCAGGTTGTCGGTGTCCTCGGCGACCGCGATGTTGCGCACCATGGTGCCGAGCATGCGCTTCGCGCCGGCGTCGCGCTCGCCGCGCGCGAGCGCCTCGAAGCCCTGCTTGACGTCGGGAGGCAGGCGCTTGAGGGCGCGGATGTACAGCTCCTTCGCCGCCTCCTCGACCTGCGCGAGATCGACTTTCACTTCACGGAGATCTTTCTCTCCCTCACCACCTTCGCCCACAGTGCGGTTTCCTCCTTCATCGCCCGGCCCATCTGCTCCGGGGTGTTGGCCACCGGCGCGAGACCCTGGGCAAAGAGGCGCGCTTTCATGCGCGTGTCTTCGAGCGCGGTCTTGGTGTCGCGGTAGACCTTCTGGACGACGTCGGTGGGCGTGCCGGTCGGCGCGACAATGCCGAACCAGCCGGTGTTCTCGAACCCGGGCACGGTCTTCGCGATCGCCGGCACGCCGGGCATCTGCGGCGTTTCGGCTTTGCTGGTCACGCCGAGCGCGCGCAGGCGGCCGCCGTTGACGTGGCCGATGGAGGCGGCGAGGTTGCCGACGAAGAAGTCGATCTCGCCTCCGACCAGCGCCGCGAGCCCCGGGCCTTCGCCCTTGTAGGGGACGGCCTGCGCCTGGATCTTCGCCTGGTAGACGAAATTCTCCGCGGCGAGGTGCGTCTGCGAGCCGATGCCGGCGTGGCCGAAGTTGAGCTTGCCGGGGTTCGCCTTGGCGAAGTCGATCAGGTCCTTCACGGTCTTGAAGGACGACTTCGCCGGAACCGTCAGCACCTGCGGTCCCGAGACGACGTTGGTCACCGGCACGAAGTCCTTCTCCGGGTCGTAGTTCATCTTCGCGTAGATGTGCTGGTTCGCGGTCATCACCGAGCCCGAAGGGAAAAACAGGGTATAGCCGTCGGGCGTGGCGCGCGCCGCCTCGGCCGCGCCTACACCCCCGCCGGCACCGCCGCGGTTCTCGATCACGACCTGCTGGCCCCAGATCTGCGAGAGCCGCTCGCCCAGCAGTCGCGCCGAGATGTCGGTCGCGCCGCCCGGCGGGAAAGGTACGATGAACTTCACCGGCTTGGTGGGCCAGGACTGCGCCTGAGCCGCGACCGAGAAGATCACGGCAGCAATGAAAGCAAGAGTCCTTTTCATCTTATCCTCCTCCTATCAATTTGTCCGATTCTACAGTGCCAGGGCCAACGCCAACCCCACGGCAACGGTGAGCGCAGCCGCGGTCGCGGCCAGCCCTTTCTGCCAGTCCCGCCAAGGCAGGAACTCGAGCGCCAGCACGCGCAGCCCGCCACCCAGGTGCGCGGCGAGCCCGAGCACGATCGCCCACTCGCCGAGCTTCACAAGCGGCTGCTCGGTCCAGGCGAGCGCGCTGTCGAGCCTCGCTTCGCCTTCGATCGCAATGCCCAGCACCCAGAAGTGCAGCGGCAGGAACACCGCCAGCGCGATGCCGGACACCCGGTGCACCATGAAGACCCAGTAGGAGGTCTCCTTTTTCAGGCGAACACCCCGATGGCGGCACGCATGCCCATCCACGCAAGCAACGCGGCGAAAAGCGCGAGCACGACGTCGCGCGAGCGTCCGCGCCAGCCCAGCCACTCGATGAAGACGCTCCTCAGCCCGATCGGCGCATGAATCGTCACGGCGAGCACGAAGACGGAATAGAAGGCGAGCCAGCCCGCGTTGCCGCGCGTGCGGGCCAGGATCTCGGCGGCGGTGAGCCCGCCCTGCACGGCGTAGATGATCATCGCGAGATGCACCGCGACGCAGACGGCCAATACGGCAGCGCTCGCGCGCTGGGCGATCCAGAGGATCGCTTGACCTTTCAAAGCTTCCCCCGTACGACGGCTTTCACGATCTCCCGCTTTAACCCCGCGATGCCGGCAGTGGGCGAAAGCTTCTTCGGGCAGCGCTCGGTGCAGCTCATGTGCGTGTGGCACGAATGGCAGCCCGCGTCCCCCGCGACTGCACGCAGTCTTTCAACCTTCAGAGAATCTCTCTCATCCTTCACCAGCGTCCAGGCGCGGTTGAGCGCCGCCGGCCCGAGATAGTCCGGATTCCAGGCGACCACGTCGCAGGCGGCGTAGCACACGCCGCAGCCGATGCATTCAATGCTCGAATCGACTTGAACGCGATCGGCTGAAGACGGCTCTACTTTCTGGAAATCTTCGCGCTTCGTCCTGTTGCCCTTGAACTGGCCCTTGGCGTGTGCCCACTTGTCGAAGAACTCGCGCATGTCCGTGACGAGGTCGCGGATGATGGGAAGGTTCTTCAAGGGCCCCACTTCCAGGGTGTCGTTGCGCACCACGTTGTCGACGTGCGTCCTGCAAGTCCAGCGCGGCACGCCGTTGACGGTCATCGCGCAGGACCCGCACATGCCCACGCGGCAGGCATAGCGGTAGGCGAGGGTCGGGTCGAGCGAGCGCTGAATGTAGGTGACGACGTCCAGGACCGTCTGGCTCGCCTGGCGCGGCACGTCATACGCCTGGAAGGCGCCGTCCGCGCCGCCTTTCCAGACGGAGACCCTCATGTACGGATCAAGCCGACTCGTACAACCGGGTCAGCACGAACTCGCGGTGGCCGAGCACCTCGGCGGCGGTGAGCCTGCCATTCGCGGTCTTGAACATGCACTCGAGCAGCTTGTCGCCGGCCTGGTCGGGGCTCAGCTCCTTTCGCAGCAGGCCGGACACGTCGACGTCGATGTGCTCCGACATGGTCCTCACCGTGCGCGGATTTGCCGAGAGCTTGATCACGGGCAGGATCGGGTTGCCGATCACGTTGCCCTGGCCGGTGGGGAAGAGGTGCACCGCGAATCCGGCCGCGGCGCACAGCGTCACCATTTCCGCGGCGGCGGAGGACGAGTCCATGAACCACAGGCCCGGGCCATTCGGGACTTCGGCCTTGTCGAGGACGCCGTCTACCACGCACTTGCGGCCGATCTTCTGGATGTTGCCGAGCGCCTTCTCCTCGATGGTGGTGAGCCCGCCCTCGATGTTGCCCTTGGTCGGCTGCGAGTCCATGAGGTCGCTGGTCTTGTGCCGCTCGACGACCTGCTGGTAGCGGTCGAACATGAACTGGAAC
>JAQSVY010000218.1 GCA_029266935.1 Burkholderiales bacterium | reverse complement strand
ACGGATGTCGTCGTCGTCGCGGACCTGCGGGCCTTCACCGAAGTGGTGCTCGGCCGGCGCACGCTCGCGGGCGCCTTGAGGGAGGGCTGCATCAAGCTGCAGGGCCATCCGGCGCTGGTCCGCTCGCTGCCGCGCTGGCTGCCGCTCAACGGCGAAGCGACGCAAGGCATGGGCCTCGTGCGATGACGCCCCGCGTCGTGATCCTCGGCTGCGGCTTCGGCGGGCTGTGGGCAGCGCAGGGCCTGCGCGGCGCGCGCGCGGAAGTCACGGTCATCGACCGCACCAATCATCATCTCTTCACGCCGCTGCTCTACCAGGTTGCGACCGCGGGCCTGGCGGCGCCAGCCATCGCCGGGCCGATCCGCCACATCCTGGCGAAGCAGCAGAACGCCACGGTGCTGCTCGCGGAAGTGCAACAAATAGATGTCCAGAAAAAGCAGGTTTGCCTAGAGGACGGCGCCCGCATCGGCTACGACTATCTCGTCGTCGCCGCCGGGACGGTCAACAACTACTTCGGCAACGACGCCTGGGCGCGCTTCGCGCCGGGGCTGAAGACGCTGGAGGACGCGCTCGACATCCGGGCGCGCATCCTGCTCGCCTTCGAGCATGCCGAGCGCGAGACCGATGCCGCGCGCCGCGCCGCCTGGCTTACCTTCGTCGTCATCGGCGGCGGCGCCACCGGCGTGGAGCTCGCCGGCACGCTCGCCGAGATCGCGCGGCGCACCCTCCCCGGCGAGTTCCGGCATTTCGACCCGCGCAACGCGCGCGTCATCCTAGTGGAGGCCGGCGAGCGCGTGCTGCCGCCGTACACGCCCGACCTCTCGGAAAAAGCGCGTCGGCAGCTCGAGCGCCTGGGGGTGGCGGTGTTCCTGCAGAAAAAGGTCACAGGGGTCGATGCCGAGGGCGTGTCGCTGGGCGCAGAGAGGATCGCCGCCAGGACCGTGCTCTGGGCCGCCGGGGTGAAGAGCTCGCCCCTCGGCGCATCGCTCGGCGTCGCGCTCGACCGCGCCGGACGCGTGCGCGTGGAGCCCGACCTATCGGTTCCCGGACGCCCAGAGGTATTCGTGGTCGGCGACCTGGCGCTCATCGAGGGCGTCCCCGGAATCGCGCCGGCGGCAAAGCAAATGGGCAGGCAGGCAGCCAAGAACATCATGAAGAGCATCGCCGGAAAGGAGACATTGCCTTTCCGCTATCGCGATTACGGTCAGCTCGCCACCATCGGGCGCAATGCCGCGGTAGCGATGCTCGGCAAGCTGCACCTGTCGGGCTACCCGGCGTGGCTGACCTGGCTCCTCGCACACATCTACTTCCTCATCAACTTCAGGAACCGTCTGGTGGTGATGATCGATTGGGCGTGGGCCTATTGGACCTTCCAGCGCCACGCCCGCATCGTCCTGCGCGAAAGGTCTAAGTAGGCAGCTTCGAGCCGTACTCCTTCGCTTTCTTGCGGTTGTTTGAGCGCTCGGCGGCCTGCGCGGCACCGGACAGGGCGCGCAGGCGGTTCGGTTCCTTGGCGAGGACCGCCTCGAACTCGCGCAGCGCACTCTTCGTATCGCCGTTCTCGAGCAGCACGTAGGCGAGCACCTCGCGCGCCGGCACGAGCGGCCCGGGCGTGACGGCGTGCTTCTCGGTCGCGTCTTCCCGCTTCGCCGCCTCCCGTAGCGTCGTTATCGCCTGCTTGCTGTCGCCGTCGGCGAGCAGAACGAGACCTTTCACCACCTCGGCCTGGATCGCGATCTGCTCGGCCCAGTACGGCACTTTGGTGGCTTCGCGTAGTCTCTCCAGGCGTTCGACTTCGACGCGAGCGCGAGTTGCGTCACCACTCTTCGCCGCGCCGACGCCGCGCGCGAAGGCGTTGACTGCCTCGGCGAAGCTGTACTTCTTCCACGGGAAGCTGTCGGCGGCAAAGAGCTCGAGTCCCGCCGCCTCGCCCCACGCAGCCCGCTCAAGGGCGAGCCTCGCCGGCATGGCGGCGTATGCGTACGCAGTGCCCACGTGGTCGATGCGGGCTGGATTGTTCAGCGCCTCCTCAACCACCTGCCGGGCAGCCTGGTGCTCGCCGAGCTGCAGGTGCGCGTAGACGATGTAATCGTGGGCGTGCCACTTGTCGAAAGACTTGTCGCCGGCCGCCCGTGCCGAGGCGCGGTTCGACTCGATCGACTCTCGCCAGGCGCCCACGCGGGTGAAGATATGCGAGGGCATGTGCAGCGCGTGCGGTGCGTCCGGCGCGATCTTGCCATAGCGGCGCGCCGCCTCCAGGCCCTTCTTCGCGATCGGCGGGTAGTCGTAGCTGTGGATTAGATAGTGTGCGGCGCCGGGGTGGTCGGGCTGGTTGAGGAAGATGGGCTCCAGGATCTTCGCCGCCTTGAGCTGGTTGGTGTATTTCTTGTCGGCCGGGTCGAAGTTCGCCGAGAGAACGAGCGCGTAGAGCGTGGCCGCCTCCTCGTCGCGCGGATAGCGGCGCATGAGCTGCTCCAGCCCGGCCTCGAGCGCCTTGGCGCGCGCCTTGTGGTCCATCTTGTCCTGGTCGGCGAAGAAGGCGCCGAGCGCGGCAACGTAGTCGCGCTCGCGCTTGGATTTCAGGCCCGCGCGCTCGGCTTCCTGGAGGATGCGCGGTCCCTCGGCAAGCGTCGCGACCGAGATGATGGTCGGCCAGGTGAAGGGATTATTGAGGGAGGCGAGCGCGCGCGCCCAGTGCGCCATGCCGCACGACGGATCGGCCTTTAGAACTCTTTCCAAGGGCCCCTGCATCTGGTTCCATGCAAACGAGTGGTAATAGGCCATGGCGACGTTGAATTCGGCCTGTGCGGCCTGATTGCACTCGACCTTGAAGTGCACCTTGCCGAGCTTTGCCCCGTCATTGGCGGCGGCGGTCAGGGCGAAGGCGAACAGCGCGGCGGTCAGGGCGCTGCGGGCGGGACGATTCATGGCATTCCTCCTCGAGCACGTCGCGTCCGCAGGCTAGGCTGCGGCGCATGGCCAAACATAGCACGTCACACCGCTGATTGCTCACGTGACGGTCGTCATGGTTTTCTTAACTCGTCCCACAGCCACGCCGCGCCGCGCACCCCGCTCGAATCGCCGTGGGCGTTGCGCGCCAGGCGAGTCGCCACGTGGTCGGAGAACACTGTCTTTCCCCACCAGCGCGGCACTTCGGCGTACAGGCTCTCGACGTTGGACATTCCGCCGCCAAGGACAATGACGTCCGGGTCGAGCACGTTGATCACGCCGGCCAGGGCACGCGCCAGCCGCTCGATATAACGGAGGAGACTTTGGCCTCCCGAAGATGCAATCTCTTCGGCACTGCGGTCTTCTCCGGTCAGTGCCTTATGGTCTCGCGACAGGCCGGGGCCCGACAGGTAGGTCTCGATGCACCCGGAACGGCCGCAATAGCAGGGCGGCAGCGGCAGGTCCTCGGGCCCAGGCAGCGGCAGCGGGTTGTGGCCCCATTCTCCGGCGATGGCGTTGGCACCGGGAAGCAAGGGTAAAGCAATTGGCGTCGTTCTCCATCCGAACTTCGCGTCCGAGCGCCTGCTCGAGGTCTTGCTTCAACGGCCTGCCGATCAGCCAGGTGGAGTTAGCGTTCTTCACCAGTCCGGTGACCTTCGACAACGCGCCGGGGATGCCGATACCGACGGTGCCCTCGCCGATTTCACGTGCCAGTGACACAACAGCGCGCACCGTGCCACGGTAGTCGCCCCTGGGCGTCGCCACCCGTTGGCGGCAAATCTCCCTCCCCGAGCCGTCCAGCCCGATCGCCTCGATCTTGGTGCCACCCAGATCGATCCCTATGCGCATGCCTGAGCGTATGCTTGTCTAGCGCAATCACCAACCACGGAGGAGTGCATGGCGAGCGCCGACGCTTATGAGGGTGCGTGCTTCTGCGGCACGGTCAAATTCGTAGTAACCGGCGAGCCGGCGGCAATGGGCTATTGCCATTGCACTTCCTGCCGCCACTGGTCCGCCGGACCGGTGAATGCGTTCACGCTGTGGC
>JAQSVY010000217.1 GCA_029266935.1 Burkholderiales bacterium | reverse complement strand
GTGAAGGTGCCGCAGGACTACAGCCAGCTCGGCGAGCTGCTCATCACCCTCACCATTATCGGCTTCGTGGTGCCGATCGCCGTCGTCGCGGTGGTGCGGTTCCTCAACCTTCGTACGGCCTGAAACTTGCCTCGGAAAACCCATGAACCCAAGAGAGCTCACCACCCGCAAAGTCCACGCCGCCCTGGAGCGCGAGCCGCGCATCAACATCCACCGCCACCGGATCCGCATCGAGTCGCGGGACGGTGCGGTCGTCCTGGAAGGCGAGGTCGCCGACGTGGCGGCTAAGAAGCTCGCGCTGGAGGCGGCCGCCGGTGCCGACGGCGTGCGCGGCGTCGTGGACCGTCTGCGCGTCGCCCCCGGCGAGGCACGCGGCGACGGCGCGGTACGCGACTCGTTCGCGCGCATGCTGCTGCAGCAGCCGGAATTTCGGAACTGCACGGTAGGGCTTCGCACCAACGAAAGAGAGCTCGAGCTGAGAAAGGCGACAGACGACGGCGTTGGCGACATCGAGATCTCGGTCACCGACGGCGTCATCGTTCTCGAAGGCCACGTCATCAGCGTCTCGCACCGGCTCTTCGCGGGCGTGCTCGCCTGGTGGACGCCCGGACGGCGCGACGTCATCAACGCGCTTGAGCTCGAGCCGCGCTACGAGGAGCGCGACGACGAGGTGACCGAGGCGCTGCGCCTCGCGCTCGAGGCCGATCCGCTGCTCGAAGCCGACCAGATCCGGCCACATTGCCGCGACTGGGTCGTCACCCTCGAGGGCGCCGTGCCGACCGAGGAGCAGCGCCGCCGCGCCGAGCTCGACGCCTGGTCGCTTTCCGGCGTCGACAAAGTCATCAATCGCCTGCAGGTCGCGCGCTAGGAAAGGAGATGCGTCATGGCAAGCAGCAGGCAGAAGGCCAGGCGCCAATGCAGCGAAGCGCAAACGGAAACGCTGATCACCAACCCGGACAAGGTCCTCTTTCCGAAGCCCGGGTACACCAAGCGCGACCTCGTCGAGTATTACCTCGCCGTGGCCGAAGGCGCGCTGCGCGGCGCGGGCGGCCGGCCGAACATGATGGTCCGCTATCCTGGCGGCATCGAGGGCGAGTTCTTCTACCAGAAGCGCGCCCCGCGCTCGCGGCCGAGCTGGATCGAGGTCGCGACCATCCGCTTCCCCTCCGGGCGCAGCGCCGACGAAGTCGTTCCCCGCGCGCCACGCGACCTCGCCTGGCTGGCGAATCTCGGCTGCCTCGAGCTGCACCCCCATCCCGTGCGCGCCGAGGACCTCGAGCTCCCCGACGAGCTGCGCGTGGACCTGGACCCCGTGCCGGGCGTGAAGTGGCACCAGGTCGTTCAGGTCGCCGGCATCGTCCAAGCCGTTCTTCGCGAGCTGAAAATGAAAGGCTTTCCAAAAACCTCCGGCAAGAGAGGCATGCATGTCTACATCCGCATCGAGCAGCGCTGGGGCTTCGACGAGGTGCGCCGCGCCGCGCTCGCGCTCGCGCGCGAGGTGGAGCGCCGCGCACCGCGCCTTGCGACCAGCAAGTGGTGGAAGGAGGAGCGCCACGGCGTCTTCGTCGACTACAACCAGAATGCCAAGGACCGCACCATCGCCTCGGCCTACTCGGTGCGCCCCACCCCCGACGCCACGGTCTCGGCGCCCCTCGACTGGAAGGAGGTGGAGAGCTGCGAACCGGGGGACTTCACCCTGGCGACGATGAAGAAGCGCTTCGCCCGCATCGGCGATCGCCACCGGGAGATCGACAAGGAAATGTACTCGCTCGATGCTTTGCTGGACCTTTCCAAGCAGCAGGGCGAAGGCGACGCGCCGTGGCCGCCCTACTACCGGAAAAGAACTAGCGAAAAATTTTCTTCAGCTCGTAAGGCGTAGCCGTCTCGAGCTGGTCGTAGCGGCACTCGCGCGGCGGCTTGTCGGGCCGCCAGCGCAGGAAGATTGCCGCGTGGCGGAAGCGATCGCCTTGCATGTGGTCGTACTTCACCTCACACACGCGCTCGATGCGCAGCGGCTCCCACGACAGGTCCTTGCCTGCGCTCCAGCGACTCGTGGCACCGATCTCGGCATCCTTCCAGGGATGCTCTTCCACAGTCGTTCTCGAAGAACCCAATTCTTGGGCAAGCTGCCTGCGCATCGCCATGTTGAACGACGAGGTGACGCCGACGTGGTGCAGGACGCCCGCGTCGTCGTAGAGGCCGAGCAGCAGCGAGCCCACCGCGCCCGCTTCCCGCCTGTACCAGCGAAACCCGGCGACCACGCACTCGGCGGTGCGTGTGTGCTTCACCTTGATCATGGCGCGCTTGCCCGGCTGGTATGGAAGGCTCGCGGGCTTGGCGATGACGCCATCGAGCCCGGCGCCCTCGAAGTGCTGCAGCCACTCGAGCGCGAGCTTCCGGTCGCGCGTCATCGGCGTGAGGTAAAGCGGCGGCCGTGCCTTGGCGAGCAGCTTCTCCAGTCGCTCGCGCCGCTCCGCCTGCGACCTCCCCATGAGCTTTGCCTTGTTCAGTTCCAGCAAATCAAAGGCGACGAACGATGCCGGGGTCTCGCGCGCGAGCCTGGCGACGCGCGACCCCGCTGGATGCAGCCTGAGCTGCAGCGCGTCGAAGTCGAGGCCCTCCGGCGTGGCGATGACGATCTCGCCGTCGATCACGCAGTTCTTCGGCAGGGCGGTCAGAAGCGCGTCGTGCAGCTCCGGGAAGTAGCGATCCAGCGGCCGCAGGTCGCGGCTCTGGATGAAGACGTCGTTCGCGCCGCGGAACAAGATGGCGCGGAACCCGTCCCATTTTGGCTCGTACAGCCATCCGTCGCCGGTGGGCAGCTCGCCGCTGAGCTTGGCGAGCATCGGCTCGATGGGCTGGGGCGGGGTCATTCCCATGATAGGAGTCGCGTGGAGGCAAAAGAATCCCCGCACGAACAACTACGCATTTGCCTCGGCTCGCAGGGCTATTCCACCGGCGCGGGGTCCGCTTCGCGTCGCTTCATCTCGACGTACTCGTCGCGCCCGATGGACTCGCGCAGCTGCAGCGGATAGCGCTCGATTGCCGCGTACCAGTCGCGCAGGCGCGCCTCGAGCCGTTCGCCGGGGGGCGCGGCGAGGGAGTCGAGGAGGGCTTCGATCGCCAGGTAGTGGCGCATCGCGCCGCGCTCGATCGCGCCGCGCACGCCCTCGACGTACACCGGCCGGCCGTCGGGCCGGCGCTCGACGACGCTGAAGCCCACCTTGTCGCGGCCGCTGGTACCAAGATAAGCGTCCATGGCGACGCGCGCCATGACGCCGAGGGTGTAGGCATACGACATGTGCAGGAAGGTGCGCCGGGAATCGAGCGGCGCGGCTTCGAGCCGGATCCGGTAATCCCGGGTGCCGACAGGCCCGGAGGGCGACGTGAGCGATACGCGGAAGTAGTCACCGCCGGCGGCGGCGAGCTCGTAGCGGAACTCGACGCGGTGGGCGTCCGCCAGCCTCTCGCGCGGCTTCCTCGTGATGTAGGCGGCCACCGTCGGGGCGGCCCCGCTGCCTGGGGCGTCGCAGCGCTTCACGTTCACCTGCAGGCTCAGGATGTCGCACCAGTGCACCGGGCGCGCGAGCGCCTGCGCCACCACGCGGTAGGGCTGCTCGATCACGGCGTAGACTTCGCCGTTGTGCTCGCCGCCCGAAGCTGCCGACTCGACGTGCAGCGGACGCTCGAAGG
>JAQSVY010000216.1 GCA_029266935.1 Burkholderiales bacterium | reverse complement strand
TGTGGCCGTCGGCTGCAGTCAGTTCGATCATCTTTCCCATGGCCTCGTACAATCTCCCGTGATGAAGAAGGACGCAAAAGCGCTGCTCGCGATGGCGCGCACAGCGCTGGAAAAAGCCGGTGCCCATTCTAAGATGGCCGATGCCGCGGCGCGGCACCTGGTTCGCGCAGAAGAGCAGGGCCTGCCTACCCACGGGATGTCGCGTGTGCCCTTCTACTGCTCGATGCTGCGCAACGGCCGGGCCGACGGCGCCAGCCATCCGACGATGGCCGCTGAGCGTGCCGCCGCCTGCCTGATCGACAACAAGGACGCGCTGCCCTACGTGGCGGTGCAGTGGGCGGTCGAGGAGGCGATCCAGCGCGCGCGGCGCAACGGCATCGGGCTCGCCGGGATCAGGAACAGCGCGCACGTCGGAGTGCTGGGAATCCATCTCGCGCCCATCGCCGAGGCGAGGCTGGTCGGCTTCGCGTTCACCAACTCCCCGGCGGCGATCCCGGCCTGGGGGGGCAGCAAGCCGCTCTTCGGCACCAACCCCGTCGCTGCTGTTTTTCCAAGGCGTGACAACAGTCCCTTGGTCGTCGACCTCGCCCTGACTACCGTCGTGCGCGGGAAGATCATGATGGCGATGCGCCGTGGCGAGCGCATCCCCGAGGGCTGGGCGCTCGATCGCCACGGCAAGCCGACCACCGACCCCAAGGAAGCCATCGAGCACGGTAGCCTTTTCCCAATCGGCGGCGCCAAGGGCGCAATGCTGGCGCTGATGTTCGAGCTGATCTGCGCCTCGCTCACCGGCGCCGCCATCGGCCCCGAGGCAGACTCCTTCTTCGCCGAGCAGGGCAACAAGCCACGCATCGGCCAGGTCTTCATCGCCATCGATCCGCCAGCGGGCTTTGACACGTACTCAGAACGGGTCGAAACCGTGGTGAAGGCCATGCTCGCCGACGCGGAAGTCCGCCTTCCCGGCGCGCGGCGCTTCGCCGCCGAGAAGTCCGCGGCCAAGGGCATCGAGGTGCCCGACGAGCTGCTGGCGCAGATCGAGAAGCTATGTTCGACGTAACCGTCGATTTCCCGAGGATGAAGGTCGCGGTGGCGACGCGCGACGAGCGCGTGCTCGAAATACGGTATTTGCCCTTGTCTTCAAAAAGCATTTCTCCCAGAAACGCGCTCGCCGCGCTCGCCGCAGAGCAGCTCAAGGCCTACCTCGCGAACCCGGATACGCGCTTCGACCTGCCGCTCGCCCTCGAAGGCACGCCCTTCCAGCGCAAGCTGTGGGAAGCGTTGTGCCGGATCCCCCGGGGCAAGACCCGCACCTACGGCGACCTCGCGCGCGAACTCGACGGCGAGGCACGTACCGTCGGGCAGGCTTGCGGCGACAACCGGCTGCCGGTCGTCATCCCCTGCCACCGCGTCGTGGCCGCCGACGGCATCGGCGGCTTCGCGCACTCGACCGGCGGCTACCTGCTGGAGGCGAAGCGTTGGCTGCTCGCGCACGAGCTCGGCGCCGACCCGTTCGAACTGACGCCCTGAACGACCCGCTCGTCGACGCTTTCTGCGACGCGCTGTGGCTCGAGGACGGGCTGTCGAAGAACACCATCAGCTCCTATCGGGCGGATCTCCAGCAGCTCAGCAGTTTTCTGAAGAAGGATCTCGTCCGGGCGAACGAGATCGATCTGTTCGGCTACTTCGCTTCCAGGAAGGGCCGCGCCTCGAGCGCGGCGCGCCGCGTCTCGACGCTGAAGCGCTTCTACCAGTACTGCGTGCGCGAGCGGCGCATGGACGCTGACCCGACGCTCAAGCTCGAGCCGCCCAAGCGCGTGCCGCGGTTTCCCAAGACGCTCTCGGAAGCCGACGTCGAGGCGCTGCTCGCGGCACCCGACACGGAAACGCCGCTCGGCCTGCGCGACCGCGCGATGCTCGAGATGCTCTACGCCACGGGTTTGCGCGTGTCCGAGCTCGTCGGCCTCAAGATCTTCCAGGCGAGCCTCGAGTCCGGCGTGGTGCGGGTGATGGGAAAGGGGTCGAAAGAGAGGCTGGTTCCGCTGGGGGAAGAAGCGGTCTCCTGGATCTCGAAGTATTTATCGACGCGCTCTTCGGATTCGGATGCGCTGTTCACCACTACCCGCGGCGGTGGCATGACGCGCCAGGCGTTCTGGCACCTCATCCGCCGCCATGGCAAGCGCGCTATTCCGGGCAAGAAGCTCTCGCCGCACGTGCTGCGCCACGCCTTCGCGACGCACCTCATCAACCACGGTGCCGATCTGCGCGTGGTGCAGCTGCTGCTAGGCCACGCGGATATCTCGACCACGCAGATCTACACGCACGTGGCGCGCGAGCGGCTGAAGCAGCTTCACGCCAAGCACCATCCTAGGGGATGAAGACGCCCGCCACGCAGTTTCTCGACGAGCAGGGCGTCAAGTACACGGAGTACTTTTACGAGTACGTCGAGCATGGCGGCGCCGAGCGCGGCGCGGAGGCGCTCGGCGTGGCCGCAGCCGAGGTGGTGAAGACGCTGGTCATGCAGGACGAGCGGGCGCGGCCGATCATCGTGCTCATGCACGGCGACCGCAAGGTGTCGACCAAGAACCTGGCGCGCCAGGCGGGGCGGAAGCTCGTCGAGCCGTGCAAGCCCGAAGTCGCGCAGCGCCACTCCGGCTACCAGGTCGGCGGCACCTCGCCCTTCGGCACGCGCAAGGCGCTGCCGGTCTTCATGGAGCGCTCGATCACGGCGCTGCCCGCGATCTACATCAACGGCGGCCGCCGCGGCTTTCTGCTGAAGGTACCAACCTCGGTCCTGCTGAAGCTGCTCGATGCGAAGCTGGTCGACGTCGCGCTCGAGGACTAGGGTTTGCGCCGCTCGATCGAGACGCCCACGAACTTCACGTTCGGCAGGATGCCGATCTTCGCCGCGCTCACTTTGACCCAGGGCGCGCCGAAGTCGCCGATGAGCAGCGTCGCGATGCGCTCGGCGAAGGTCTCGACGAGGCGGAAGTGGCCGCTTGCGGCGAGCGCCTTGATGCGCAGCGTGACCTGCTCGTAGTCGATCGTGTCGGCGACCTTGTCGCTCGAGAACACGGCGGTGCCGGGGATGCCGATGTCAAGGTCGATCGAGAGCGTCTGCACCACATGGCGCTCGCGCTTGTGGATGCCGATGAGCGCCTCGACGCGCAGGTCGCGGATGAGGATGGCGTCCATGGGTGGAGCGATTCTATAGAATCGGCCGATGCAGACGGCCCTCGTCGTGCTCGGCGCGTACCTCCTCGGATCGGTGTCCTTCGCCATCCTGGTGAGCCGGCTCGCGGGGCTGCCCGATCCGCGCACCTATGGCTCGAAGAACCCCGGTGCAACCAACGTGCTGCGCACCGGAAAACGCGTCATCGCCGGGCTCACGCTCGCCGGCGATGCCGGCAAGGGCTTCGTCGCCGTCTATCTAGCCCTCCTCTTCGCCCCTGCGACGATCGCGTATGCTGGGGTGGCGGTTTACCTCGGGCACCTCTATCCGGTGTTCCACCGCTTCCAGGGGGGCAAGGGCGTGGCCACCGCCGCGGGCGTGCTTTTCGGCTTCGATCACTGGCTCGGCCTGGGCACGCTCGTCACGTGGTTCGCCATGGCCGTCTTGTTCCGCTATTCCTCGCTCGCCGCGCTGGTGGCGGCTGCGTTTGCCGTGTTCTTTACCGCCTTCATGAAGATGTATCCATTAG
>JAQSVY010000215.1 GCA_029266935.1 Burkholderiales bacterium | reverse complement strand
CGATCTCGCCAGCGTCGGAGCGGATCGGTGCCGCGGTGTTGATCACGGTCCTGAACGAGCCGTCGAAGCACTGGATGCGGATCAGCTCGCCGCGCGAGGACTCGCCATGGCGCACGGCGCGCGCGAGTCCCCATTCTTCGGGCGCGATCGGCTTGCCGTTCTCGACCCACCAGGCCTTGTACTCATGGAACTGATCGGGGCCGACGAAGCGCGTGCCCTTCCAGATGCGCTCGCCCGCCGGATTCGCCATCGTGATGCGCCCATCGCGGTCGGCGACCCACAGGCCTACCGGCAGGAGGTCGATCACGGTGCGCAGCAGCTGCTCGCTCGCGCGCTGCTTCTCCTGCACCTCGTGCAGCGCGGTGATGTCCTCGTTGACGACGATGGCGCCGGTGACGCGCCCGCTCTCGTCGCGCAGCGGCGCGGCGGAGTTGATGATGGTCTTGAACGAGCCGTCGAAGCAGCCGATGCGCACCAGCTCCCCGGTGGAGGTCTCGCCTTTCAACAGGGCACGTGCGAGCGCCCATTCCTCGGCGGCGATGGGCTTGCCGCTGTCGACCCACCAGCCCTTGTACTGGCCGAATTCCTCGACCGGCACGTAGCGCGCGCCCTGCCAGATGCGCTCCGCGACGGGATTGTTGGCGACGATGCGGCCGCTCGCGTCGGCGATCCACACGCCGACCGGCAGGATGTCAAAGATGCCCTCCAGCAGGCGCTGCTTGCTGCGGATTCGCGCTTCGGCCTCGACACGCTCGCCGATGTCCTGCAGCACGCAGACCCCGCCCGACACGTTCCCGTCGGCGTCGCGGATCGGCGCCGCGCTGCTCAGCACCGAGACGCGCTTGCCGTCGTCGTGGTGCAGCACGAACTCGAGGCCGACCAGCGTCTCGCCACCCTCGAGCGCGCGCGCCGAGGGCAGCCGCTCCGGCGGCACCGGCGTGCCGTCCGGGTAGAACACGCGCGCCGCGTACTGGGCGCTGCCGGCGGCGGGCGAGAGCTTCATGCCGATAATCCTCTCCGCCGTGGCGTTGAAGGAGAGCGTGCGGCCCGGCTGGTAGAGGATCACGCCGAGTGGCAGCCTGTCGAGCATCGCGTGCAGCCAGGCGCGGTCGGACTCGACCTCGCGGAAGAGCGCCTCGCGCTCCGCCTCGTGCGCCTTGCGCTCCGAGATATCGCGCACGAAGCCCTGCCACTGGCCGTCGGGAAGGATCTTCGCGCTCACCTCCACCGGCAGCCATGTGCCGTCCTTGCGGCGCAGGGACCACTCGTCGGTGTGGCTGCCGCCGCGCAGCATCGCCTGGCGCGACTGCTCGAGCCGCGCGGCGTCGTGCGGCGGGATCAGATCGGGGATCGTCCTGCCGAGGATCTCCTCGCGCGAGAAGCCGAGCATGCGGCATCCCACCTCGTTGACGAAGGTGTAGCGGCCGTCCGCGTCGGCGACGAAGATGCCGTCGGCGGCCAGATCGATGAGCGAGCGCAGCTGCGCCGCGCTCGGCTCGCGGAACAGCGCTCTTGTCTCGATCACGTCGGTCATGGCGCATCATCGCCCGCGCCGCATGACCGCGGGTTGACATTGCTCAAGGCGCGCTGCGCGCAAAGCGTCGGCGCGCGGCGACAATACGCGGTGCGCGGCTAGACCGTCTCGCGCAGCGTGATCGCCGGGGGGGCGCGCAGCACCTTGCGCGAGGAGAGCCAGGCGTTGAGCGAGAGAAGCGCGAGGCCGGCGAGGGGCCCCGCCACCCAGAGCGCGACCGAGGGCGGCAGGTTGAGCTCGAACACGCGTCGCGCGAGGAGCTGGCCGATCGCCGCGGCGCCAAGGGTGGCGAGCACGCCCGCGATCGCGCCCATGGCGAGGAACTCCATGCGCTGCGCGCCGGTCACCTGCGCGCGCGACGCGCCGTAGACGCGCATCACCGCCGCCTCGCGGCGCCGCTCGTCTTCCGTGGCGACGAGGGCCGAGTACAGGACGAGCAGCCCGGCGCCCAGGGCAAAGAGGAACACGAACTGCACCGCGGTGATGAGCTGGTCGATGACCTCCTGCGCCTGCCGCACCGCGGCGCCGACGTCGACCACGGTCAGGTTGGGGAAGCGCGCCGCGAGCTCGTTCACCAGCGCCTCCTGGCCCGGCTCGAGGCGGAAGGCGCTGATGAAGCTCGCCGGCATGCGCTCGAGGAGCCGCGGCGGCGCGATGACGAAGAAGTTCACCTTCATCGAGTCCCAGCGCAGCTTGCGCAGGGAGCCGATGCGCGCGGTGAACGTCTCCCCGCCCACCGACCAGGTGAGCTCGTCGCCCAGCTTCCAGCCCAGCCGCTCGGCGATCCCCTGCTCTACCGAAATATCTTCTTCTTCAGGTAGGAACCACTTGCCGGCCACCACCTCGTTGTGCGCGGGCGGCGCCTCCATGTAGGAGAGGTTGAACTCGCGCTCGATCAGGCGCCGCGCCCGCTCCTCGGTGTAGTCGGCCTCGCTCACCTGCCGGCCGTTGTGCGCCGTCACCCGCCCGCGCACCATGGGCGACAATTGCACTTCGATTTTGTGTCTCTTGAAGAATTCTTCAACAGAAGAAACCTGGTCTGGCTGCACCCCGATCAGGAAGCGGTTGGGCGCATCGGCGGGCGCGGAGCGGCGCCACGCGTCTACGAGATCGTTGCGCGTGAAGCTGAGCAGCAGCACCGCGGTCAGCCCAAGCGCGAGGCTCGCCACCTGCACGGCATTGCCGTGCGCATGGCGGCGCAGGTTGGTCAGCCCATAGCGCAGGTGGCGGCTCACGAGCCGCGTCACGCGCCGGTGCGTGAGCAGACGCAGCGCACCCCACGCGATGGCGAAGAAACCGAGCACCGCCGCGGCGAAGCCGCCGACCACGGTCATGCCGAGCCTGAGGTCTCCCGCCTGCCAGACGAGCAGGCCGCCGAACGCCAGGGCGCCCGCCGCGTACGAGGCGAACATGCCCGGCGTCGGCGCCGTCTCGCGGCGCATCACCCGCACCGCCGGTACGTTCTTCAGCTGCATCAGCGGCGGCAGCGCGAAGCCGAGCAGCAGCACCAGGCCGACGAGGAAACCCTGCAGCGCCGGCAGCGCCGTGGGCAGCGGCAGCTCGCCGCGCAGCACGCCGGCGAGCGCGGCGGCGATCGCCGCCTGGGCGCCGAAGCCGATCGCCGCGCCGACGGCGCAGGCGGCGAGGCCGAGGACGAGGAACTCCATGCCGAACAGAAAGATCAGGCGGCGCTGCGTCGCGCCCAGGCAGCGCATCACCGCGCAGCCATCGAGGTGGCGCTCGACGAACCGGCGCGTGCCGAGTGCGATCGCAACGCCGGCAAGGATCGCGGCGAGCAGCGCCGTCAGACCGAGGAAGCGCTCGGCGCGGTCGATGGAGGCGCGCACCTCGGGCCGGCCGGTCTCGAGGTCCTCCACGCGCTGCCCACGATCAAGATTCTTGGACAAAGAATCTTTCAGACTGCGGATCTGTTCTGGAGAACCAGCCGCATATACGTAGTACCAGACGCGGCTGCCGGGCTGGAGGAGGCCGGTCGCCGCTACATCCTCACGGTTCATCATCAGCCGCGGCGCGATGTTGAAGAAGTTGGCGCTGCGCTCGGGCTCGAGGGTGAGCACGGCGGCGACGCGCAGCTCCGCGCCCCCAAGGCGCACGGTCGAGCCCACCGGCGCGTCGAGCGCCGAGACCAGGCGCTCCTCGATCCAC
>JAQSVY010000214.1 GCA_029266935.1 Burkholderiales bacterium | reverse complement strand
CACCGCGACTACTCGCAGTCGGTGGTGTTCGTCACCGGCCACATGCAGGACGGAAGCATGGACCTGAACTGGCGCGCGCTCGTGCAGCCGCGCCAGACCATCGTGTTCTACATGGGACTGCTCGGCGTCGATGTGCTGTGCCGCGAGCTCGCTGCGCACGGCCTGCCGGCCGGGACGCCGGCCGCGCTCATTCAGGCGGGCACGACGCCGCAGCAACGCGTGCTCAGCGGTACGCTGGAGACGCTGCCGGGCATCGTGCAGCGGGGCGGCGTCAAGGCACCGACGCTGATCATCATCGGCGAGGTCGTGAGGCTGCGCGAGCGACTGAAATGGTTCGAACCCGCTGCATGATGCACAGATGACACAGGGGCAGGGGTTCGTCGAAGTGGGCAAGGCAGGCGAGCTGCGGCGCGGCGCGATGAAGCGCATCGAGGTCCGTGGGCGGCGCATCCTGCTCGCCAACGTCGACGGGCGCTTGTGCGCGGTGGACGACACCTGCACGCACGAGGAGGCATCGCTTTCCACGGGCGTGCTGAAGGGCGAGCTGGTCAAGTGCCCGCTGCACGGCAGCCGCTTCAACGTCTGCACCGGCGAGGCGCTGGAAGAGCCGGCGCAAGAGAGCCTCAGGACCTACCCCGTGCGTGTGGAGGGCGAGCGAGTCCTCATCGATGTGCGTGAGCCGGGGAAGCCATGAGCACTCCGCTGCGCGAGGTCGGCGGCGATCCGGCCGCCCTCATGCACTCCATCCTCCGGCGCATCGCCACCGGGCCTGAACTGAGCAAGGACATCTCGCGCGAGGAGGCGCGCGAAGGCATGCGCCTGGTGCTCGACGCGCAGGTCGACCCGGTCCAGGCGGGAGTGTTTCTCATCGCGCTGCGCATGAAGCGCGAGACCGACGACGAGAACTGCGGACTGCTCGACGCGATCCGCGACGCGACGCGCAGGGAGACCGCGGCGGTGGACGAGGTGCTCGACATCGGCGATCCGTACGACGGCTACAACCGCACGCTGCCGGCCTCGCCTTTCCTGCCGGCGCTGCTCGCCGCCTGCGGCGTGGCGGCGGTCTCGCACGGCGTCGAGCGCATGGGGCCCAAGTACGGCGTCACGCAGCGGCAGGTGCTGCGCGCCGCCGGCCTGCCGGTGGACCTGGCGCCGGAGGAAGCCGCCGCGCGGCTGTCCGACCCCGGAATCGGTTGGGCCTACGTCGATCAGAAGGCGTTCTGCCCCAAGCTCTACGCGCTTACCGGCCTGCGTTCGCTCATCGTCAAGCGGCCCGCCATCACCACCGCCGAGGTGCTCGCCGGGCCCGTGCGCGGCCGGCGCATGACCCATCTCCTCACCGGCTACGTGCACAAGCCCTATCCGCGCATCTATGCGCTGCTCGCTCGCCACGCCGGCTTTGACTCCGCGCTCATCGTGCGCGGCGTCGAGGGGGGCGTGATCCCTGGGCTGCGCCAGCCCGGCAAGGTGTTCTACTACCATGACCGGGGCGAGGAACAGTCCATGGAATTCGTACCGGCGAATCTCGGTATCGATCAGCCGGTGCGCGCGCCGCAGATTCCCGCGGACCTCGCGCACCAAGCGGGAGCGGGCGACGAGGTCGCCGCGGCGCATGATACCGAGGCCGTGGCGAGAGCCGCCGCCGAGGCCGGCATGGCGGCGCTCGCCGGTGCGCCCGGCCCCACACGCGAGAGCCTGGTGCTCGGTGCCGCGCTGTGCCTGTGGCATCTCAAGCGCCACGGCACCCTTGAAAGCGCGGCGCATGCCGTGCGGGGTGCACTCGATTCCGGCACGGCGTTGGCGCGCGTACGCGATCAACGGCGCTGATGGGCGCTTTTGCAGGTCGAATCGGTCGCCGCGCTTGCGCCGAGCTATAGTTGCCCGTCGTGAGCGAGACCGATCCTTCCCAGCTCGTCCCCTACGTCACCGGCGGCGCTTTTCTGCTCGCCTTCGTCTTCGGCGCGGTCGGCAACAAGACCAATTTCTGCACAATGGGCGCGGTGTCGGACTGGGTGAACATGGGCGACACCGGCCGGCTGCGCATGTGGCTGCTCGCCATGGCGGTGGCGCTACTAGGCTCGAGCGCGCTGCAACTCGCCGGGCTGGTGGACCTTTCCAAGTCGATCTATCCCGGGCCGAACTTCACCTGGCTGTCGTACCTCGTCGGCGGCTTCCTGTTCGGCGTGGGCATGACGCTGGGCTCCGGCTGCGGCTCGAAGACGCTGATCCGCGTCGGCGCCGGCAACCTGAAGTCGCTCATCGTGTACGTGTTTCTGGGCATCGCGGCGTACATGACGCTGCGCGGGCTGTTTGGCGCTTTCCGGGTCGGCGTGCTCGAGCGAGCCGCGATCGCGCTGCCGATGGGCCAGGACCTGCCTTCGCTCTTTGCTTCGTTCACGGACCTGGACAAGCGAACCTGGACCGCAATCTTTGCCGGGACGATCGGCGGCGCGCTGCTCGTCTTCGTCTACTGGAGCAAGGCGTTCCGCTCGAGCTTCGACTACACCCTCGGCGGCGTCGTCACCGGGCTGGTGGTGGTCGGAGGATGGTACGTGAGCGGCGTGGTCGGCCACGTCGCCGAGGATCCGAACACGCTGCAGGAAGCCTTCGTCGCCACCAACACCGGTCGCATGGAGTCGTTCTCGTTCGTTTCGCCCATGGCGTTCACGCTCGAGTATCTGATGTTCTGGACCGACAAATCGCGTATCGTCACCTACGGCATCGCCTCGGCGCTCGGCGTGATCGTCGGCTCGGCAGCCTACGCGCTCGCTACGCGCAGCTTCCGCTGGGAGGGATTCCGCGACGCCGAGGACACCGCGAACCATGTCGTGGGCGGCCTGCTGATGGGCTTCGGCGGCATCACCGCCCTGGGCTGCACCATCGGCCAGGCGATCTCGGGGTTCTCCACCCTCGCGCTCGGCTCGATCATGACCTTCCTCGCCATCGTCGCCGGCTCGGCGGCGACGATGAAGTACCAGTACTGGCGCCTGTCGGCGAGCGAATAGCGCCCGCTATGCGGCCTTGCGCCGGCGCCACGCGCCGGACTTGCCGCCGCGCTTCTCTTCGAGCCGCAGGTCGGTGAGCGTCATGCCGCGATCGATCGCCTTGACCATGTCGTATATCGTCAGCAGGCCGACTGCGGCGGCGGTGAGCGCCTCCATCTCGACGCCGGTCTGGCCGCGGCATTCGACGGTGGCCTGCACTTTCACCGTCGCAGGGCTCTTTTGCAATGTGAATTCAACTGCAACCCGTGTGATGCCGATCGGGTGCGCGAGCGGAATCAGTGCCGCGGTGCGCTTGGCGGCCTGGATGGCGGCGATGCGGGCCACGCCGAGCACGTCGCCCTTATTCGCGTTTCCCGCGGCGATCAGCCTGAGTGTCGCCGGCCGCATGCGGATGCGCCCGGAGGCGACCGCGAGGCGCTGCGTGCTCGCTTTTTCGCCCACGTCAACCATGTGGGCAGCACCGCGGGGGTCGAAGTGGCTGAGTTTTCGCGACATCTCGGGGCGCTATCATAAACAATGCGCGTGATTTCCCTGGTCCTGTCCGTAGCCGTGGCCTTCGGCGCCGTGGCGCAGCCGCTGCCCGACCTGGGCAGCGCTGGCGACGCCGTGCTCTCGCCGCAGATGGAGCGGCGCATCGGCGAGAGCATCGTGCGCGACATCCGCTTCCGCGAGCCGAGCTACCTCGAGGACCCCGAG
>JAQSVY010000010.1 GCA_029266935.1 Burkholderiales bacterium | reverse complement strand
ATGTACCCGGGCATGGCGAAGCAGGCGCGCGATGAGGGCTTCGGCGAGATCGCCGACTGGTTCGAGACCCTGGCCAAGGCCGAGCGCAGCCACGCCAACCGCTTCCAGAAGGCGCTGGACGGCCTTGCCGATTAAGCGCGAGAGCCTGCTTTCGCTCGAGAGCTACGCCCGGGAGCGCAGCGCCTTTCGGGCGAAGGTGCTCGCGCACAAGAAGAACCGCACCGCGCACCTGGGCGAGCATGTCACGCTGCACTTCGAGGACGAGCTCACCATCCGCTACCAGGTGCAGGAGATGCTGCGCATCGAGCGCATCTTCGAGGAGGAGGGCATCCGCGGCGAGCTCGAGGCTTACAACCCACTCGTGCCCGACGGCTCCAACTGGAAGGCGACGATGCTGATCGAGTACCCCGATGCCGACGAGCGCCGCCGCATGCTCGCGAAGCTCAAGGGCGCCGAGCGCGCGACCTGGGTGCAGGTGGAAGGCTGCGAGCGCGTGGCTGCCATCGCCGACGAGGACCTCGAGCGCGAGAACGAGGAGAAGACCTCCTCGGTGCACTTCCTGCGCTTCGAGCTCGATGCGAAGATGCGCGAGCGGCTGCACGCCGGCGCGGCGCTCTCGATGGGCGTCGACCATCCGCAGTACCGCGCGAGCGTCACGGTGTCCGGGGAAGTGCGCGCGGCGCTGATGGCCGACCTGCAGAAGCACTAAAGCAAGACGAGGTTGTCCCGGTGGATGAGCTCAGGCTCATCCACGTAGCCGAGGATCGCCTCGATCTCGCTGGAGGGCCGGCGCATGATGCGCCGCGTCTCTTCCGACGAGTAGTTCGCCAGGCCGCGCGCCACCTCGCGGCCGCCCGGTTCGACGCACGCCACCACCTCGCCGCGCTGGAATTCCCCGGCCACCTCGGTCACGCCCACCGGCAGCAGGCTCTTGCCGCCGCGCATCAGAGCCCTCACCGCACCGGCATCGAGCCGCAGCTGGCCGCTCACCGTGAGATGGTCGGCGAGCCATTGCTTGCGCGCGGCGAGCGGCACCGTCTGCGCCGTGAGCAGCGTGCCGATGCGCTCGCCCTGCGCGAGGCGCACCAGCACATCGGGCTCGCGGCCGGAGGCGATCACGGTATGGGCGCCGCTGCGTGCCGCGCGCCGCGCCGCGAGTACTTTGGTGAGCATGCCGCCGCGCGCGAGCGCAGTGCCGGTGCCGCCGGCCATTGGCTCGAGCCGCGGGTCGGCGGCTTCCGCCTGCTGCACGAGCTTGGCGTCGGCGTCCTTCCTCGGGTCGACCTCGTAGAGGCCCGCCTGGTCGGTGAGGATGATGAGCGCATCGGCCTCTACCAGGTTGGTGACGAGCGCCGCCAGGGTGTCGTTGTCGCCAAACTTGATCTCGTCGGTCACCACCGTGTCGTTTTCGTTGATCACCGGAATGACGCCTAGACGCAGCAGCGTGCGCAGCGTCGAGCGCGCGTTGAGGTAGCGCTGGCGGTCCGCCATGTCGGCGTGGGTGAGCAGCACCTGCGCGGTGTGCAGGCCGTGGCTGCGGAAGCAGCTTTCGTAGCCCTGCACCAGGCCCATCTGGCCGACGGCGGCCGCCGCCTGCAGCTCGTGCATCGCGTGCGGGCGCTTCGTCCAGCGCAGGCGCTGCATACCCTCGGCGATGGCGCCGCTTGACACGAGAATGGTGCGGCGCCCAAGCTCGCGCAGCCGCGCGATCTGGGTCGCCCAGCGGGCGATGGCGGCGGCGTCGAGGCCGCGGCCCTCGTCGGTGACGAGCGAGGAGCCGACTTTGACGACCAGCGTCTTCGCCGAGGCGATCATGTGCGCGCGAGCTCCCGCGCCGCGGCCTTGCACACCTCGGCGCAACCGGCGCCGGTCAGCGCGGAGATCTTGAACCAGGGCCGCGTCCAGCGCAGCTGAGCGAGCAGCTTGGAGATGCGCGCCGGCGCATCGTCCACCGCGTCGATCTTGTTGAAGAGCAGCCAGCGCGGCTTGCGGCCGAGCGAGGCGGAATATTTCTTCAGCTCCGCGGCGATGGCGCGCGCGCCGCGCGCCGCGTCGCGCTCGGTGATGTCGATGACGTGCAGCAGCAGCCGCGTGCGCGACAGGTGCCGCAGGAACTGGTGGCCGAGGCCCGCGCCTTCGGCAGCGCCCTCGATCAGGCCCGGAATGTCGGCGACGACGAAGCTCGCCTCGCCCACGCGCACCACGCCGAGCGCCGGGTTGAGCGTCGTGAAGGGGTAGTCGGCGACCTTGGGGCGCGCGCTCGAAACAGCGCGGATGAAGCTCGACTTGCCGGCGTTCGGCAGGCCGAGGAGCCCGACATCGGCCAGCACGCGCAGCTCGAGCGCGAGGCGCCGGTTCTCGCCCGGCTCGCCGCGCGTGAACTGCCGCGGCGCGCGGTTGACGCTCGACTTGAAGTGCGTGTTGCCCAGGCCGCCCCGGCCGCCTCGGGCGAGCAGTGCCCGCTCGCCGTCTTTGGTCAGGTCGGCGACCAGGTCGCCGGTCTCCTCGTCACGCACCATCGTGCCCGCCGGCACGCGCAGCTCGATGTCGCGCCCGGCGCGGCCGTTGCAGTCGGCGCTGCCGCCGCGCACGCCGTTCTCGGCGCGATGGATGCGCGCGAAGCGGTAGTCGATGAGCGTGTTGACGTTGCGGTCGGCGCGGGCCCAGATGCTGCCGCCGCGGCCGCCGTCGCCGCCGTTCGGCCCGCCGTAGCGGATGTACTTCTCGCGCCGAAAGGTCGCCGCACCGTCGCCGCCCTTGCCGGCGTGCACCTCGATCTTGGCTTCGTCGATGAACTTCATGGTCGTACAAACAAAAAAGCCCTATCGTCTTCGATAGGGCCTCGGCTGGGTAGGGACCGGCTATGCCGGAGCTTTTTCCATTGTCACGCTGACGGTGTTCTTGCTGTTCTCGCCCTTGACGGCGTAGCTGACCTGCCCGCTGACGCGCGCGAACAACGTGTGGTCGCGCCCCATGCCCACGTTCGTGCCGGGGTGCACGCGCGTGCCGCGCTGGCGCACGAGAATCTGACCGGCGTTGACGCGCTCGCCGCCGTAGACCTTCACCCCGAGCCGCTTCGACTGCGAGTCGCGGCCGTTGCGCGAGCTGCCGCCTGCTTTCTTGTGTGCCATGGCTTGACCTGTCCGAATTTAACCCTGGATGTCGTCGATGCGGACCTCGGTATACGACTGCCGATGCCCCTGCGATTTCTGGTAGTGCTTGCGCCGCCGCAGCTTGAAGATGCGCACCTTGTCGCCGCGTCCGTGCGAGACGACGGTCGCCTTCACCTTGGCGCCCGCAACGAGCGGCGAGCCGACTTTCACTGCGTCGCCGGCACCGACGAGGAGCACCTCATCGAAGCTCACCGCCGCGCCGACCTCGGCCGGCAGCGCTTCCACGCGCAACTGCGTGCCCGGCTCGACCCGGTATTGCTTGCCGCCTGCCTTGATCACTGCGTACATGATTGTCTTGCGCCAGAAAAGACTTGGAATTATAAGCCCTTCGTGAGTTTCGTGTCCATGCTCGCGCCGGTGGCGGATGACGTGCGGCGCGTCGACGCACTGATCCGGCAACGGCTGGATTCCGACGTGGCGCTGGTGCGCCAGGTCGCCCAGTACATCGTCGCCGCCGGCGGCAAGCGCCTGCGCCCGGCGCTGCTACTCCTGGCCGCGGGGGCGTGCGGCTTCCGGGGAGAGGCCCGCCTGACGCTCGCCGCGGTGGTCGAGTTCATCCATACGGCGACCCTGCTGCACGACGACGTGGTCGACGAGTCGCAGCTGCGCCGCGGGCGGCGCACCGCGAACGCCGCGTTCGGCAATGCCGCCTCCGTGCTGGTGGGCGACTTCCTGTACTCACGCGCCTTCCAGATGATGGTCGAGCTCGAGAACATGCGCGTCATGCACGTGCTGGCCGACGCCACCAACGCCATCGCCGCGGGCGAGGTGATGCAGCTCATGGCGAGCCGCGATCCCGAGCTCGACGAGGCGCGCTACCTCGACGTGATCCGCCGCAAGACGGCGAAGCTGTTCGAGGCGGCGGCACGCCTGGGCGGGATCCTGGCGGGCGGCCCGCTGGCGATGGAGGAGGGGCTCGCCGCCTACGGCATGCACCTCGGCACGGCCTTTCAGCTCATCGACGACGTGCTCGACTACTCGGGCGATGCCGCGACGATCGGCAAGAGCCTGGGCGACGACCTCGCCGAAGGCAAGCCTACCCTGCCGCTCATCCATGCGCTGCGCACCGGCAACGGCCAGCAGGCCGGCGTTGTGCGCCACGCCATCCTCGACGGCGGGCGCGAGGACTTCGCCGGCGTGCTCGAGGCGATCCGCGCCTGCGGCTCGCTCGACTATGCGCGCGCGGCGGCGCTGCGCGAGTCGAGCGCCGCGGCGGCCGCGCTCGCGCCGCTGCCCGCCTCGGAATTCAGGGAATCTTTGCTAGAATTGGCGTCCTTTTCGGTGGACCGCAGCAGCTAGTCCAGCGAGTCGCGCGTTTCCGGATCGGGGTGTAGCTCAGCCTGGTAGAGTACTGCGTTCGGGACGCAGGTGTCGCTGGTTCAAATCCAGTCACCCCGACCATTCCACCGCTCTCCCGTAGATAATCGCGCGATGGGCAGACTTCTCGTGCTCGTCGTGCTCGTCGTCCTGGCGGTGTGGCTGATCCGCCGGGCCCTGCGCGCGCCTACCGAGAGGATCGACGGGCCCGGCAAGACCGAGGACCTCGTGCGCTGCGCCCATTGCGGTGTGCTGCTGCCGCGCGCGGAGGCGCGTGATGCGGCCGGAGCGCTGTACTGCACCGAGGAGCACGCGCGCCTCGGCCCCGGTCCGCGCTGATGGAAGCGCGGCTGCGCTACCCCGAGCTCCTCGTCGCCCCGAGCGAGCGGGTCGAGGAGTCGTTCTGGATCTCGCTCCTCTACTTCAACGTGTACCGCGTTGCGGTGGCGACGCTGTTCCTCGTGCTCACCTTCGTCTACAACGACGAGCTCAAGTTCGGCGCCCACTGGCTGGACTTCTTCCGCTACGTGGCGGGGGGCTACCTCTTCCTCGCCCTCGTCTTCCACGGCGTGCTGCGCAGCCGCCGCCAGTTCAATCTGCAGCTGTCGCTGCACGCCGGCCTCGACATCGTCGCCATCACGCTGCTCATGTATGCCAGCGGCGGCGTGCGCAGCGGCCTGGGCGTGATGCTGCTCATCTCGCTCATCGGCGCGGCCATCGTCGCGCCGCGGCGCCTATCCTTCCTGTACGCCGCGCTCGCTTCGATCGCGCTGCTCCTCGAGCAGGGATACTGGGTGCTCGCGCACGACGCGCCGACGACCGACTTCCTGCAGCCGAGCCTGCTCGCGATGAGCTGCTTCGCCGGCGTCGGCATTACCGGCTGGCTAGCGCAGCGCGTCGCCAGCAACGAGCGCCTCGCGCGCCAGCGCGGCCGCGAGCTGGAGATGCAGACCCGCGTCAACCAGCTCGTCATCCAGGACATGCACGACGGGGTAGTAGTGCTCGACCACGACGGGCGCGTGGTGCAGCACAACCCGCAGGCGCAGCGCCTGCTGCGCGCCGAGCGCGTGCTCGGGGTCGACATCGCGAGCCTGGTGCCGCGCTTCGCCGAGACCTGGGGCGGCTGGCGGTCGGGCCAGGTGCTCGCCGCGGCGCCGGCGAACTTCCAGGTGCGGGGGCGCGACATCGGCCTGCGCCTGCTCGATACCGGGCGCCAGGAAGGATTCCGCGTGCTGTTCATCGAGGACACGACGCGCTCGCGCGAGCAGGCGCAGCAGCTCAAGCTCGCCGCGCTCGGCCGGCTCAGCGCCAGCATCGCGCACGAGATCCGCAACCCGCTCGCCGCCATCAGCCACGCCGCGGAGCTGCTGCAGGAGGAAAGGCGCGCCGAGGACCGCGAGCGTCTGACGCACATCATCCACGACAACACGCTGCGCCTGGGGCGGCTGGTCTCCGACGTGCTGCAGCTCTCGCGCCGCGACCGCATTTCGGCGGAGCCGATCCGCGTGCGGCCCTGGCTCGAGGACTTCCTGGACGAGTTCGTCGCCAACGAGTCAGTGCCGCGCAGCCGCTTCAGCGTCGATACGCAGGCCGATCTCTCGGTGCACTTCGACCGCGAGCACTTGCGCCAGGTGCTGTGGAACCTGCTGCGCAACGCCGTTCGCTACGCGCGCGAGGGGCCCGGCGCGGTGCGCATCACGCTGCGCGCGGACGCCGACGGCGTAGAATTGGCCGTCATCGACAACGGCCCCGGGGTGGCCGCCTCGAAGCAGGCACAGCTCTTCGAGCCATTCTTCACCACCGAGGCCAAGGGGACGGGCTTGGGCCTTTATCTCGCGCGCGAGCTCTGCGCAGCCAACCGCGCCACGCTGGAATACGTGGACGACAGTTCGGGCGCCCATTTCAGGATCGTGTGCCGCGAGGCGCGCACGGCATGAGGCGCACCGATCGCCCGAGCGACCGACACGGCGCGGGCGTCGCGCAGGTGCTCGTCGTGGACGACGAGCCCCATATCCGCGAGCTGCTCGAGCTGACGCTTGTCAAGATGGGTCTGGGCGTGGCGAGCGTCGGCTCCATCGCGGAAGCGAAGGAGCGGCTGCGGAGCGAGCGCTACGACCTGTGCCTCACCGACATGCGCCTGGCGGACGGCGAGGGCCTCGAGCTGGTGCGCTACATCGCCACCGCGGCAGCCGACCTGCCGGTGGCCGTGATCACCGCCTACGGCAGCGCCGAGAACGCCGTCGCCGCGCTCAAGGCCGGTGCCTTCGACTACGTGTCGAAACCCGTCGGCCTGGAGCAGCTGCGCGCCCTCATCCGCGCCGCGCTGTCGCTGCCCGACCGTGCCGAGGCGCCGGTGCGCGGCCAGCACCTGCTCGGCGAGAGCGCTCCGCTCGTGCAGGTGCGCGAGCTGATCGGCAAGCTCGCCCGCACCCAGGCGCCGGTGTACATCTCGGGGGAGTCGGGCAGCGGCAAGGAGCTCGCGGCGCGCCTCATCCACGAGAACGGCGCCCGGCGTGACAAGCTCTTCGTTCCGGTCAATTGCGGCGCCATCCCCGAGACACTGATGGAGAGCGAGTTCTTCGGCTACAAGAAGGGCGCCTTTACCGGCGCGACGGAGGACCGCGAGGGCTTCTTCCAGGCCGCTAACGGCGGCACGCTCTTCCTCGACGAGGTCGCCGAGCTGCCGCTTGCCATGCAGGTGAAGCTGCTGCGCACGATCCAGGAGAAGCGCGTGCGCAAGGTGGGCGCGACGCAGGAGGACCCGGTCGACGTGAGGATCATCTGCGCCACGCACCAGAAGCTCGCCGCGCTGGTGGCCGCCGGCCGCTTCCGCCAGGACCTGTTCTACCGCATCAACGTCATCGAGCTGCCGATGCCGCCGCTGCGCGAGTGCCGCGAGGACGTGGCGCTGATCGCCGACAATATCCTCGCGCGACTCGCCGGCCAGGCCGGTCGCGAGCCGCCGCGCCTTGCGCCGGAGGCGCTCGAGGCGCTGGCGCGCTACGACTTCCCCGGCAACATTCGCGAGCTCGAGAACATCCTTGAGCGCGCGATGGCGCTATCGGCGAGCGCGCAGATCGGCGTCGAGGACCTCAGGCTCGCGCCTTCGGCGGCGGAAGCCAGCGCTGCGCCGGCGGGCGCAATGGAGGAGCCGCTGCCCGACTACCTAGACGGCATCGAACGCAAGGCCATCCTCGAAGCCCTGGCGCGGACCGGCTTCAACCGCACCGCCGCCGCGAAGCTGCTCGGCATCACCTTCCGGCAGCTGCGCTACCGCATGCAGCGCCTCGGGATCCGTGAGGAAAACAAGGCCTAGGCCGCGGCCCCGGGGGATCCTGCCGGGTGCGCGCTACGTCGCCTCCCCGAACTGCGACGCGCGGCCGGCCGGCACGGCCGTGACGCTCCTCGTCCTTCACTCGATCAGCCTGCCGCCGGGGAAATACGGCGGCGACGCGATCGAGCGCCTGTTCACCAACCGCCTCGACCCGCAGGCGCATCCCTATTTCCAGGGCATCTCTTCCTTAAGAGTCTCTGCTCACTTCCTCGTGCGCCGCGACGGCCGCCTCATCCAGTTCGTCCCGCTCGGCAAGCGGGCCTGGCACGCCGGCGTGTCGCGCTGGCGCGCACGCGAGCGCTGTAACGACTTCTCCGTCGGTGTCGAACTGGAGGGCGCCGAGGACGATCGCTTCACTACCGCGCAGTACGCCACCCTCGCCTCTCTCCTCGGGAAACTGCGCCTGCGCGACATCGCCGCGCACAGCGACGTCGCGGTCGGACGCAAGACCGATCCCGGTACGCGCTTCGACTGGCAGCGACTGCTCGCGTCGCTGTCCCGTATCTAGTACGGCCTAGTTCGGTTTCGCGCTAGTTCTTGGGTGTTGCGCCGCCGCAGGCCGCTAGATGTAGGGACTTTTCTCATGGCACCGCAATATTTAGTAGGCCGCGCTTGCAAAAAAAAAATTGCGCAGGTACATTGACCACAAGTACTAGTAAGGGCCTCCCCAATAACACACCAAATGCAGTGTGGCCCCGGCGAGCAGCACAGAACGGGAGAGAGACGCATGCAGATCGCTCAGGACAACGCCGCGACCGCCCCGGAGCTGGCGGTATCTCTGCCCGACGGGAACCGCGAGGCGCGCAGCCGCTATGCCGACTACAAGGTGATACGCCGCAACGGCGCCGTGGTCGGGTTCGAGCCGGGCAAGATCTCGGTGGCGGTGACCAAGGCGTTCCTCGCCGTGAACGGCAGCCAGGGCGCCGCCTCGGCGCGCATCCGCGAGCTCGTCGCCGGCCTCACCGAGGCCGTGGTCGCGGCGCTGATGCGCCGCCAGCCGCAGGGTGGCACGCTGCACATCGAGGACATCCAGGACCAGGTCGAGCTGGCGCTGATGCGCTCGGGCGAGCACGACGTGGCGCGCGCCTACGTGCTGTACCGAGAGGAGCGCGCCAAGCTCCGCGCCCACGAGAAGGCGGCGCGCGCCGCCGAGCCCGGCGTGCACGTGGTCGAGGGCGGACAGAGAAAGCTCCTCGACCGCGAGCGGCTGCGCCGGCGCGTCGCCGCGGCCTGTGAAGGCCTTGCCGGCGCCTCGCCCGACGCTATCCTCGAGTCGACGCTGCGCGACCTCTACGACGGCGTGCCGATGGACGAGGTGCGCAAGTCCGCGGTGCTCGCGGCCCGGGCGCTGATCGAAAAGGACCCGAGCTACAGCTGCGTCACGGCGCGGCTGCTGCTCGACATCATCCGCCTCGAGGTGCTGGGCGAGGAGACCAGCCACGCCGAGATGGAGGCGCGCTACGCCGCCTATTTTCCGGAGTTCGTCGAGCGCGGCATCGCCGCCGACCTGCTCGACCCGGAACTCAGGAACTTCGATCTAGCGGTTTTGGGCAAAGCGCTGAAAGCGGATCGGGACCTGCAGTTCGGCTACCTGGGCCTGCAGACGCTCTACGACCGCTACTTCCTCCACGTCCAGGGCCAGCGCATCGAGCTGCCGCAGGCGTTCTTCATGCGGGTGGCGATGGGTCTGGCTTTGAAGGAGACGAATCGGGAAGAGCGTGCGATCGAGTTCTACAACGTGCTCTCGAGCTTCGACTTCATGAGCTCGACGCCGACCCTCTTCAACGCCGGCACGCAGCGCTCGCAGCTCTCAAGCTGCTATCTGACCACGGTCTCGGACGACCTGGAGGGCATCTATGAGGCGATCAAGGAGAACGCGCTGCTCGCCAAGTACGCGGGCGGCCTAGGCAACGACTGGACGCCGGTGCGCGCGCTCGGCTCGCACATCAAGGGCACCAACGGCAAGTCGCAGGGCGTGGTGCCCTTCCTGAAGGTGGTGAACGACACCGCGGTGGCGGTGAACCAGGGCGGCAAGAGGAAGGGCGCCGTGTGCTCGTACCTCGAGACCTGGCACCTCGACATCGAGGAGTTCCTCGAGCTGCGCAAGAACACCGGCGACGACCGCCGGCGCACGCACGACATGAACACCGCCAACTGGATACCGGATCTGTTCATGAAGCGGGTGATGGAGAACGCGGAGTGGACGCTGTTCAGTCCCTCCGACGCCCGCGAGCTGCACGACAAGTTCGGCAAGAGCTTCGAGGAAGCTTACCTGCGCTACGAGGACAAGGCGGCGCGCGGCGAGCTGAAGCTCTACAAGAAGATTCCCGCGGTGCAGCTCTGGCGCAAGATCCTGTCGATGCTCTTCGAGACCGGGCATCCCTGGATCACCTTCAAGGACCCATGCAACCTGAGGAGCCCGCAGCAGCATGTGGGCGTGGTGCACAGCTCCAATCTCTGCACCGAGATCACGCTCAACACCTCCGACACGGAGATCGCGGTCTGCAACCTCGGCTCGGTCAACCTGGTCGCGCATCTGACCGAGAACGGTTTGGATTTCTCAAGAATAAGAAAAACAATTTCGACGGCAATGCGGATGTTGGACAACGTCATCGACATCAATTACTACGCGGTCGGCAAGGCGAAGAACTCCAACATGCGCCACCGCCCGGTGGGCCTGGGCATCATGGGCTTCCAGGACTGCCTGCACCGCCTGCGCCTGGCCTACGCGTCGCAGGAGGCGGTCGAGTTCGCCGACCGCTCCATGGAGGTGGTGGCCTACGCGGCGTACTGGGCCTCGACCGAGCTCGCCGAGGAGCGCGGCCGCTATGAGTCCTTCGAGGGCTCGCTCTGGGACCGTGGCGTGCTGCCGCAGGACACGCTCGATCTCCTCGCCGCCGAGCGCGGCGGCTACGTCGAGCTCGACCGCTCTTCGACCCTCGACTGGGAGGCGCTGCGCGCGCGCATCCGCGCCCACGGGATGCGCAACTCGAACTGCCTCGCCATCGCGCCCACTGCGACCATCGCCAACATCATCGGCGTGTCCGCGTCGATCGAGCCGACCTACCAGAACCTGTTCGTCAAGTCGAACCTCTCCGGCGAGTTCACGGTCGTGAACGACTACCTCGTCGCAGACCTGAAGCGCGCGGGGCTGTGGGACGAGGTGATGATCGCCGACCTCAAGTACTTCGACGGCAACCTGGCGCGCATCGACCGCGTGCCGGCGACGCTGCGGCGGCTCTACGCCACCGCCTTCGAGGTGGAGCCGAAATGGCTGGTCGAGGCGGCGGCGCGGCGGCAGAAGTGGATCGACCAGTCCCAGTCGCTCAACATCTACATGGCCGGCGCCTCGGGCAAGAAGCTCGACGAGACCTACAAGCTCGCGTGGATCCGCGGCCTGAAGACCACCTACTACCTGCGCGCGCTCGGCGCCACGCACGCCGAGAAGTCGACCTCCAAGGCCGGCCAGCTGAATGCCGTGCCCACCACCACCGAGGAGCCGAAGGTCTGCGCCATCGACAACCCCGAATGCGAGGCCTGCCAGTGATCACGCTCGGCCGACGCAGCTTCTCGGGCCCGTTCCTCTCGCCGCTGTGGCTGCCGGCGAAGGGCGCCGGGATCTTCGCCGTGCTGGTGCCGGGCTGGCGGCTGCTCACCTTCCGCGCCCTGCACTTCGCCTGCGCCGGGGACTTCTCGACGCCGGGCCTGCTCAAGTCGCACCCGCGCTACGGCGAGTGGGCGCGCATCGCCGGCACCGACTGGAACCTCTACGTCGGCACCCACGAGATGTCTTTCTCAACCCACGCCGAGCGCGAAGCCGCCCAGCGCGAGCTCGAGCGCGAGTACCGGCCCGACTTCCACGCCCCGGTGGCGAGCGGCGAGACGCCCAGCCTGAAGACCATGCTGCTTGCCCAGGCGATGCGCATGAACCGACCGGAATGAGCGCCGAGCCCGCCATGCTCAAATTCGAGGATTTCACGCCCACCCCGGCCTTCGTCCCGCCGGTCGGGGCCTCGCCCGCCGCCGCCGAGGCCTTCCGCCGCGTCACAGTGGACGACAAGCGCATCATCAACTCCAAGGCCGACGTCAACCAGCTGGTGCCCTTCAAGTACAAGTGGGCCTGGGAAAAGTACCTATCCGCCTGCGCCAACCACTGGATGCCGCAGGAGATCAACATGAGCCGCGACATCGGGCTCTGGAAGGATCCTACCGGCCTCACCGAGGACGAGCGCCGCGTCGTCAAGCGCAACCTGGGATTCTTCGTCACCGCCGACTCGCTCGCCGCCAACAACATCGTGCTGGGCACCTACCGGCACATCACTGCCCCCGAGTGCCGCCAGTACCTGCTGCGCCAGGCCTTCGAGGAGGCGATCCACACCCACGCCTACCAGTACATCGTCGAGAGCCTGGACTTGGACGAGTCGGAGATCTTCAACGCCTACCACGAGATCCCGTCGATCCGGGAGAAGGACGAGTTCCTCATCCCCTTCATCGACATCCTCACCGACCCGGCGTTCAAGACCGGCACGCCCCAGAGCGACCAGGACCTGCTGAAGAGCCTGATCGTCTTCTCCTGCCTGATGGAGGGGCTGTTCTTCTACGTCGGATTCGCCCAGATCCTGGCGCTTGGGCGCCAGAACAAGATGACCGGCGCGGCCGAGCAGTACATGTACATCCTGCGCGACGAGTCGATGCACTGCAACTTCGGCATCGACCTCGTCAACCAGATCAAGCTCGAGAACCCGCAGCTGTGGACCCCGGTCTTCCGCGAGGAGCTGAACGGCCTGTTCCGCCGCGCGGTCGAGCTCGAGTACCGCTACGCCGAGGACACGATGCCGCGCGGCGTGCTCGGGTTGAACGCGCCGATGTTCAAGGAGTACCTGCGCTTCATCGCCAATCGCCGCTGCCAGCAGATCGGCCTGGACACGCTTTATCCGGGGGCGGCCAACCCGTTCCCCTGGATGAGCGAGATGATCGACCTCAAGAAGGAGCGCAATTTCTTCGAGACCCGGGTGATCGAGTACCAGACGGGCGGCGCGCTCAATTGGGAGTAGTCAGGAAGAAAGGCAGGGGGAGCAACATGCAAGAGGAGTGGAACGAGATGCACCGGATCACCGAATGCAGGGCGGAAGAGGACTACAAGCTGTGGCTGCGCTTCGAGGACGGGCTCGAGGGCCGGGTGTTCCTCGGCAACCTGCTCGAGATCGGCGCCTTCCAGCTGTGGCGCGATGTGCGCGAGTTCGAGAAAGTCAGCGTCGATCCGGAAACGGCGACCGTGACCTGGGAAGGCGGTATACGCCTCGACCCGGATATCCTCTATCATGACGTTGCTTCAAGGACTAACCCAATTCAGCATGTCGGCGGGCAGTCGACGCCGGCGGTTGGATAGTCCGGGCCCTCACGGCCGGATTTTTTTTGTTCAACAACCTTGAAGGAGATGAGAATGGCGAAGAAAAAAGCGAAAAAAGGCGGAAAGAAAAAGAAGAAGAAGAAATCATCATCACGTAAGAAGAAGAAGTTAGAACCGCGCTGAATCCAGCAGCCGCGTGGCCGTTTCCCACCGGATCCCGGCCGTAACCGGAATCCGGAGAGACAGGCGGGAGATGCGAGTCTCCCGCCAGGCCTTCGAAGCTCAGCGGACCGGCTTGGTCAATTCGGCCCAAGACTGGAGACCTAGGCCGGTCCGCGAGGCTTCCCCTAAAAGTCCTATTTTACTCGCGCGCCGCCGTGCTCCAGACTCAAAATCCCGGCCCGCCGCGTCGTTTCGCAGACGCCCCAATGTTAGCGGAAGTGATTGACAATTCAGGAGAAACAATCCGCTGATGCGTCCCGCTGCACCGCAACATCCCGATCAACACCTAGGACCTCTGATCGAGCTGATGGCAAGGTCGTTCGCAGCCGTGCCGCGGCCCCACCGAGGTGGATGAAGATGCGTCGCACCTACAACACCGTTAAAAGCCTGCTCGCCATGATCGGCCTCGCCGCCGGGGCGCTCGACGAGCCCACTGCGCAGTACTCCGCCAAGGTGTTCGCCGAGAAGGCGCGGCTCGACGCGCTCAGGCAGAAGGCCAAGAAGCAGCAAAGCGCCTGATCCCGGCCGCCGCCTCCTCGAGGTCGGCCAGGCTGCGCGTGTAGGCGAAGCGCACGAAGCG